>NZ_JAEMUE010000056.1:0-117795 GCF_018342435.1 Neochlamydia sp. AcF65 | reverse complement strand
GAGTCCCAATACTACCAGCATAAAAGCGGTTGGCTCTGTCATTGCCTCTTGCTAAACTTAGTTTGGCTTCTTTCCAACATACTTTCCTTGCTTTTCTTGTATCTTTTTTTGCTTGTTTGTCAATCTTGTCTATCTCCACAATGGGTACCATACTCCCATCTGTTTCACTGATGATGATTGCTTCTTGACTAACCGCTTCTTTTTTTAGCTTAGCTATTCTGCTTGCATGCTTTTGGGTAATTAATCTAACCATGGAAGAAGAAGCTTCAATTCCATAATGTTCCTTCATCTTTTCTCCTACTTTTCCCAAAGCAATATCTGCTCCAAAGTCGGTTATTGCTCGCTCTAATGGTAAAGAATACCCTCTGCATCTAACCTTGGAAGAAAAGGAAAAGGGTCGAATCAATTTTCCTGCTCGTAGGAAGCATCTCTCCTCCATGCCTACTATCCCAAATGTTGTATGCCAACTTAGTTTTTTTTGGAATGCTGTCTTAATTTCATTTCCTGAGCCTTGGCTTCTTGTTCATTTACTTGATGCTTTGCCCAATCCTCAAGGCATTTTTTCCCTAAACCCCTAACTTCGGGAATAAGAGCAAATTCAGCATCATCCGCCACTTCAATCCCTTTAACTCCTTCGGTAATATCTAATAAATCTTTAATGGATTCTAATAGACCGGGATGCTCCTTTAAGCGATTAAATACTTTATTAACTTCTTCTTCGTTAAGCATATGCAACCTCCTTTTGCTACACTTTCAGTATGTATTAATCCTTCCTTATCTTGCCAACACTTTTAATTACACCCTCTGTTAAGGAGAAAAATTTTATTAGGAAATAAAAAGGAGGAATATCCTTTTCAAGGATTGGCAAGTTTTTCGATCAAGAACAATCATTTTATAAATATCCTCTTTAAATAGCTAAAAATTAAGCTTACCCTCTAATTTTTCTATGAGCAGTCAGCAGAAAAAACACCCTTATCCCATCTCCTTCTCATTCTAAAGCCGCTCATTATTCTCTATTGTTTTTTTTACTATTTCCTCCTATACTTTTGCCACCAATTACTATGAGGTATCTATATGGCAGCCGGCCGACTTTCTTGCGGCATTGTAGGCCTCCCAAATGTGGGAAAATCTACTTTATTTAATGCTCTAACATCCAATCAAGCACCTGCATCTAATTATCCTTTTTGTACTATCGATCCGAATGTTGGAGTGGTAGAAGTACCAGATGCAAGGCTACATGTTTTATCCGAGATCTCCCATAGCAATAAAATCATTTATGCGACTATGGAGTTTGTCGATATTGCTGGGCTAGTGGCGGGTGCTTCCCAAGGCGAAGGCTTAGGGAACAAATTTTTGGCTAATATTCGAGAAACAGATGCTATCGTTCATGTAGTGCGTTGTTTTGATTCTTCCGATATCGTGCATGTATCAGGACAAACAGATCCTATCAGAGACATCGAAGTGATTAACCTTGAGCTGTGCTTAGCAGATCTGCAGATGATTGAAAATGCTATACCTCGCGTTGAAAAGCAGCTTAAAGGAAAAAAAGAGCTAGCCTTAACCTTGGCGGTCCTTAATCGTGTGCAAGAGCACTTAAATGCCAGCAAGCCGGTGAGAATGTTAGAATTTACACCCGAAGAGCGGGAAGTTCTTCAGCTTTATCCCTTATTGACCATGAAAAAAGTCATTTATGCTGCTAATGTTTCGGAAAACGATCTTCCCGACATGGAAAATTCTTATGTAAAGCGCGTGCGTGACTATGCGGCTGCAGAGGGTAATGTTGTAATTTCTATTTGTGCTCGTATAGAAGAGGAGATTGCCCAGCTTAATTTAAGCGAACGTGAACAATTTTTAGACAGCTTAGGATTGCAAGAATCGGGGCTTCAGCGCTTAATTAGAGCTTCCTATGAGATGTTAGGGCTTATTAGTTATATCACCACCGGGGAAATTGAAACGCGCGCTTGGACTATCAATAGAGGTACCTCGGCGGCAGAAGCTGCTGGTAAGATCCACTCAGACATCCAAAAGGGATTTATTCGTGCCGAAGTCGTTTCTTATGAAGATATGGTTGCTTATAAAGGCCGTGTAGCCGCACGTGAAGCTGGAAAAGCTCGCTCTGAGGGACGAGAATATGTGGTAAAAGACGGCGATGTTATTTTATTTATGCATAATTAAGCAGGTTTTATTGTGTTAGAAAATCCTAATCATCTATTTGTGACTTGTGGACAAGGCTTAGAATCTTTATTAATCCAAGAATTAGCGGAATTAGGCTTTCAACAGGTACGAGAAGGATTCCGAGGGGTTTATGTCTTGGATAAAAGTTTCCCCGCTATTTTTCGCCTTAATTATTGCTCTCGTATAGCAGGAAGGGTTTTACTTCCGCTTGCTCAGTTTCCCTGCTATGATCAAAAAGGCTTGTACAAAGGGGGAAGCAGTATTGATTGGCTAAAATACTTACCTTCAGGAAAAAATTTTGCCATAGATGCTAATGTTTCCCATCGTCAGCTAAAGAATAGCTTATTTGCAGCGCAGGTTCTTAAAGATGCTATTTGTGATCAAATACGGGCAAAGACCGGCAATCGCCCAAGTGTAAATGTTAAAAATCCTGATGTGCAATTAAATTTATTTATTCATGATAATCAAGCGACTATTAGCGTAGATACTTCTGGAACTCCCTTGCATAAACGAGGTTATCGGCAAGAGTCGGCAGAAGCCCCTTTGCAGGAATCTTTAGCTGCAGCCTTGCTACGCCTAGCTGATTATCAACCTCATGAAATTTTACTAGATCCTTGTTGCGGGGGAGGAACGTTATTAATAGAAGCTGCATTAATCGCTTCGCGCACGGCGCCTGGCTATTTGCGTCAAAAGTGGGGATTTATGCTCTTACCTCATTTTTCTTTTGAAGAATGGTTGAAAGTAAAAACGGAAATAGATGCTTTACGGCAAGCGATCCCCAAAAATCATTTATTTGGGATAGATATCAATAAAAATGTAGCGCGTATCTGCCAGGGTAACTTGCGGGCTGCAGGGTTTTTAAAGGATGTCTTAGTCAAGCAAGCTGACTTCAGAGAGTTTAGCCCTTCAATCTTGCCTACCATGATTTTAACAAACCCTCCTCATGGAAAAAGATTAGACAGTGTAGATACGCTTATTCCACTATACAGAGCGCTGGGAGACTTTATGAAGCATAAAGTTTCTAAACCTGCGCGAGGATTTGTTTTTACGGCTAATACACCTTTGGTTAAAGAAATTGGATTATCAGCGAGTCGTCGCCATGTTATTACTAATAGTAGCGTCGATAGTCGCTTGCTTGAATTTGATCTTTATTAATAAAAGCTTGCCTAAACAAAAGACAAAGTTTTTCTATACTCTATTACCCGCATGCTTTTTTTAGTTTAAATTACTGATTGCTAAATGCTTGTAAAAGTTAATCCTTAAATTTAGATTTTATAAATTACTCATACCGAAAGGCTTATAAAAAAATGCGGGAATATAGGCTATTAATATTTTCTTAGATATTTAAATAGTTTATATGCATGCATTCCCGCAAAGTCAGCTATTACGGAGAACTTTTTTAAATTTCTATTTTTCCAGCTTAACTTCTAGAGCTTGCCCAAGATCAGGAAAGGCAATATGAAAGACTTCATCATAATGTTGGACGAAATGGATGTCTATTCCCTTTTTAATGTACTCAGGAAGTTCCTCGTAGTCTCTTAAATTATCTTTAGGAAAGATAAGAGTTTTTAGACCCGAGCGTCTAGCTGCCACTAGCTTTTCTTTTACTCCCCCTATAGGCAAAATGCGGCCGGTTAAAGTTAGCTCTCCTGTCATTCCTAAATTGTTAAGCACAGGGGTATTGGTTAACAAAGATAATAAGGCTGTAACCATGGTGATGCCCGCCGATGGGCCATCTTTAGGAGTAGCACCTTCAGGGATATGAATATGAACTTGCGCTTTTTCAAAAAAACTATAGCTGGGGGCATATTTGTTTAAGGCGCTATGTAAATAGCTCCAGGCAATCTCAGAAGATTCTTTCATGACCTGGCCCGCTTGGCCCGTTAGCTTCATCTCCGTTTTTTCCGCGGCTACTTTAATTGCTTCAATGTAGAGGGTGGCTCCACCCATTGAAGTCCATGCTAAGCCTGTGCTAACCCCGATAGGATTATGTTCATAAAAACGATCTGAGGTAAATATAGGCTTACCAAGATATTCATGTAAACTCGTGGGAGTAACACGATAAGAAGGAGTTGAAACTTGGGTAGGCTTTTGCTTGTTATTTTTACGAGGTTTTTCTACAGCTATGGATGCTTCTCGAACAATGCGTAAAGCAACCTTACGCATGATCTTTTTAATATTATTTTCAAGGCTTCTTACTCCAGCCTCACGCGCATAACCATTGATAATGGCTCTTAAACCTTCAGTCGTAAAGGCGATATCTTTAGCTTTTAACCCCATTAATTTACGGTTGCGAGGAAGTAAATACTTTTTGGCAATCTCTATTTTTTCCTGCATGATATAGCCGGAAAGGCGCAAAATATCCATGCGGTCTTTAAGAGGTTCGGGGATTGTGTCTAAAACATTTGCAGTCACAATGAAGAGAATATTAGATAAATCACAGTGAACATCTAAGTAATGATCCAAAAATTCACGATTTTGTTCGGGGTCGAGAACTTCTAACAATGCCGATGCTGGATCTCCATGATAGCTACTTCCCATCTTATCCACTTCATCGAGCATGATCACGGGATTCATGGTCTGACAAAACTTGAGTGCTTGAATTAATTTTCCTGGCATCGCTCCAATATAGGTGCGGCGATGTCCTTTAATTTCTGCTTCATCTCTCATACCGCCTACAGAGAAGCGATAAAATTTTCTATTTAAAGCACGAGCTATACTTTTACCGATGCTGGTTTTGCCGACTCCGGGAGGGCCTACTAAGCACAATATACTGCCTTTTACTCCTCCAACAAGCTTGCCTACTCCTATAAATTCCAGGATGCGCTGCTTAATATCTTCTAGGCCATAATGATCGTGTGCAAGGATCTTTTCAGCTTTCATAATATCCTGGCACTCTTCACTTTGAATGCCCCAAGGTAAATTGGTCAACCAATCTAGATATCCTCGGCATACAGCGTATTCAGCAGATTGCGTCTCTAGTACAGAGAGCTTTTCCATTTCATCTTTTATAACTTTTAATACATCCGCGGGTATTTTACGTTCTCTGATACGCCCTTCAAATTTTTCTCTGTCAAGAGCTTTGTCGTCTTTTTCAATCCCCAATTCTTTTTTTATGGTTTTTAGCTGCTCTCGCAGAAAAAAATCTTTCTGGCTTTTAGAGATGGTGGATTCAATCTTTTGATTGATATTATTTTGTAACACACTTAAGTCTAATTCTTTTTTAAGCAATAAAAGAGCTCGATCAATGCGTTTTTGGATGTCAAACGTTTCTAATACTTCTTGCAGCTCTTCTCGGGAAGCGGTCGTTAAAGCTACAGCAAAATCTGCAAGTTTCCCTGGCTCGGTAAAATCAGAATGACCAAGAAAAATTTGTAATTCTTCTTTAAAAAGAGGGTTTAATTTGAGTAATTCTTTAATGGTAGAAATAATGCTAATAGCATAGGCTTTAAGCTCAGCGGTAAGCGTAGGGCTATCTTCAAAATAAGAAACTTTGGCTTTTAAAACTTTAGAGTTAGAAAGAGGACGTAAAACACGCAGTCGCCTTTCCATGTTAAGTATAACTTGTGCGCCTCCTTGCTCTAAAGGAATAATTCGCAACAGACGAGCGATAACCCCCACTTGATAAAGATCTTCAAAGCTAGCTTTATAGATATCAACATCTTCTTGCCTGGTTAAAATCAAACCGATGGACTTATGATCAGTTTTAGCCACTATTTTTAAAGTTTCAAAGAAAGGTCCAGGTTCAATAACTATAGGAGCTGCCATCCCAGGAAAGAAAGGTCTTTTCAAAAGAGGAAATATACATAGCTCATTCGGAAAGGAGTTTCTCTTCTCTGTTTTTTGTTGATTTTCAAGGGTCTTGATCACAGCATTTTCCAGCTGCTGAGTAAAAGAACTATCTTCAATATCTTCTAGATTCAAACTTGGCCTCTTACCATTTAAATTATATGAGTGATAATATTATGGAGGATAAAGAATAAACATTCAATTAAGAAAGCGCTTTTTCCTTAAGGCAGCAGAGATCCTGCCAAAGGTGTTCTTATTAAAGTTTTATTAGATAAACTTTATTCTAAGCTAGTCTATTAAGAATAACAAGAAAGTTAATTTTCTAAAAAAATATTTAATCATTAATAGGGGGTCAGTTAGGCTGTTTTTGAATACCATCGAAAAAACTTTTTTCTATCCACTATTATTCTTGGTTTATCACTCAAACGACTTGTTTTATAAATTATTTTTCACTAAGATTTACTATGAGGAATTTTAAAAGAATGAGTGTAAATACATGACCATCCCTTTTAGTGAAACTCTTTCCTTTTATCGTCATGCATTAATGAAACAGGAAAAAGCTTATTTGCATCCTTTAGCCGCCCGTACATCGGAACATAGTCGGCAGGCTGGTAATGAGGAAGATTATCGTTTACCCTATAAACGCGATGTAGATAAAATCATTCACTCTAGAGCGTATGCTCGCTATAATGATAAAACTCAGGTCGTATACTTAGTCGATAATGATCACATTACCCATCGTGGCTTACATGTACAATTTGTTAGTAGCTTTGCTAGGGGAATAGCAGAAATTTTACGCCTGAATCTTGATCTAGTAGAGGCTATCTCTTTAGGTCATGATGTGGGACATCCTCCTTTTGGTCACGAAGGTGAGGAGTATTTATCCGAACTCTCAAAGATGTTTGAAAATGGAGCGTTCGCCCATCCTTTGCAATCATGTCGGCTTTTTACTGACATAGAGCCTCTTAATCTTGGACTTGCTGTCTATGATGGTTTCCTTTGTCACGATGGCGCCATGCACAGCTCTATCATCCATCCTTGTTTTAATAAAACATGGGAAGATCACTTGAATGATAAAAAGCAGAAAGCAAGGGAACCGGAGTCTAACATAATTCCAGGAACCTTAGAGGGATGCTTAGTGAAGCTATGTGATACCATGAGTTACATAGGCAAAGATATTGAAGATGCTATTCGTTTAGGAATCATATCTAAAGAGCAGGTGCCCAAAACATTTCTAGGTACTACAAATCAAGAAATTCTGGCTACTCTTGCTAAAGAAATTATTAGAATAAGTTATGAGCAAGCTTACATAGGTATTTCTATGGAAGCTTTTGAAGCCCTAAAGTTTTTACGCGATTTTAATTTTACCCATATCTATGTTCATCCTCAACTTAAAGTGGAATCTAGCAAGATCAAGCGAGCGTATCGTCTTTTATTTGAATTATTACTAGAAGATCTTAATCATTTACACGAAGAAAGTTATCTGTGGAAAAATTATACCTTTAATAAAAATGAAGATTACAAAAATTCTACTTCTTTAGTGCAAATGGTGGTTGATTATATTTCTGGAATGACCGACAGCTTTTTTATACGTACCTTAGAAAAACTCACCCTTCCCCATAGGATTGACTTAAGAGAATGTTTTCATTAGTAATTGATACCAGTAGTGAGCGCGGTTGCGCAGCCTTCTTTGATGGGATAGAAGTAATTTTTCAAGGCAATTTTCCCTTTGGATTTAATACTTCTCAATCCCTTTTGCCCGAAATTGAACGGGGCTTGCAACATTTAGGAAGAAAAGCGGCAGACTTAAGCTATGTAGCAGTAGGAATTGGTCCGGGTTCTTATACGGGTATAAGGGTAGGGGTGGTGGTTGCTAAAGCAGTCGCTTTTTCCCTAAGAAAGCCATTGGTTACTTTTTGTAGTTTGGAAGGATTTCTCCCTTCTCAGGAAGGCTCGTATGCTGTACTTTTTGATGCAAAGATAGGGGGCGTGTATGTACTAAAAGGCCATGCTAGCCGAGGAGCTTATAAGCAGGAGGGAAAAGTACGACTTCTTCCCTTAAGCGCAGTGGGTGTATATCTACAAAATGTAAGCTATTTACTTACCCCTAATAGTCGCATACTAAAACAAAAGATAGAAAATATCTATCCTAACCAGCAGTGGATATGGGAAGAAAAAGGCCCTGATGCGCTTTATTTAAGTCGTTTATCGGAAGATAAATGGAGAAGGGGAGAGATCATGCAAAAAGAGCCTCTTGAAATTTTATATTTGCGTAAAACCCAAGCGGAAATAGAGAAAGAATTGCAAAAGAGTATTCAGTATTGATAAATTACCCATCGATTGTGTATGATGCTTCTATCATTAGAAAACTGGCAAAATTGTTGCCGTGATTACTAAACTTATAAAATTAGGAATTTAGCGAAATGTCATTAGTAAAAGTCCGTATTGGCGAACCCATCGATAAGGCCCTTCGCGCCTTGAAAAAAAGATTAGATAAAGAAGGTGTAATGAAATCTGTTAAAGCCCATCGCTTTTATGCTAAACCATCGGTTAAAAAGCGTGCAAAATCCAAGGCTGCTTTAAAATACAAAAGACAGCGCTAGAACCAGATAGGCTTGTTTAAGTAACAAGCTGATGATTTAATATAAGTTCCCAAAGGGTGTTCACATTTATTATTACAATAAATACCTCTACCCTTTAGGCTAAATTTTTTGAATTCCACCGAGTGGTTATGTTTTTTCAGTTAAAAGACATACACTCTCAAGACATCTATGTGAGCATTATGGCTGACTATTACGAAACATTGGAAATTCCACGAACTGCCACAGCAGACGAAATTAAAAAGGCTTATCGAAAAAAAGCCATCAAATACCATCCTGACAAAAATCCCGGCAATGCTGAAGCTGAAAAACGCTTTAAAGAAATTTCAGAAGCCTATGAAGTATTGAGCAATGATAAAAAACGCCAAACTTACGATCGGTATGGTAAAGAAGGCTTAGGAGCAACGGCAGGAGCTGCTGGAGGAGGATTTTCAGGATTCTCTTCAGTCGATGAAGCTTTACGGACTTTTATGGGTGCTTTTGGTGGAATGGGTGGGGAGTCTATATTTGAAAGTTATTTTGGTGGAAATGACTTTGGGGGAGGCTCAGCTCAAATGCGCCGCCAAGGAGCTAGCAAACGTGCCAATATCACTATTTCCTTTCTAGAAGCAGCTAAGGGTGTTGATAAGGAATTAGCCATCAATAACTATGTGACTTGTAAAACTTGCCACGGTAAAGGTACCCCCTCGTCTAAGGGCAAGAAAAAGTGTCCGCGTTGCCATGGCGCCGGACAAGTATATGAGCAGAAAGGCTTTTTTAGCATGTCTATGGCTTGTCCTCAATGCCATGGAGAAGGGGAAATTATCACTGAGCCCTGTAAAGATTGTCGAGGAGAGGGTTTAATTAAAGAAAAGCAGCATGTTAAAATTCATATACCAGCAGGTGTGGATAGTGGCATGCGCCTTAAGATGAGCGGTTATGGAGATGCAGGGCATGGTGGTGGGCCAGCAGGAGATCTGTATGTCTTTATTAACGTCGAGCCGCATGAAATTTTTGAACGTGAAGGGAATGATGTGTTGCTAGATCTACCGATTAGCTTTACAGAAGCTGCTTTAGGATGTAAAAAAGATGTACCCGGTCTCTATGGCCATACCTGTCGTATTACTATCCCAGAAGGTACCCAAAATGGGAAAGTATTCCGCCTAAGGAATGAAGGCTTTCCCGGTGTGCATGGACAAGGAAAAGGAGATTTGCTAGTTAAAATATTTGTGGAAACACCTACACAGCTTTCCGAAAAGCAAATAAAATTGCTGAAAGAGTTTTCTACCTTGCAAGGTCCCGCCAATTTACCTAAAAGTAAATCCTTTTTGGATAAGATAAAAAGCATTTTTAAATAAAAATTTCTTATCAATCTCTTATTCATCGAAAGGTAAAGTACGGTTCGGGAAATGGAAGGTTAAGTATTTATTTTTTTAATAAATACTAAAGTTTGTTTATCTATGCTAGAGTTGTTATCTACTCTCCTTTGTCTTAGCCAAGATTAATCCTTCTTTTTTTAACTTTACAAGTTATTTCAAATCTTTATCAAATAGATGAATCTTGCATGTGTCGGTCTTTATATTATTTATCCTCCGCACACTCGAAGCTCTGCTTTTTAATTTACCTACATTGAGGGCTTTAGAGCGATGTTTCCTCTTTTTATAACCTTTTCCTCTCGATTGCAATTTACAAAATATTTTAAATCATTCTTAACAGATAGATGAATGGCCAATATATAGCCGTTTCATAACCTTAAGTTTTCGATCATTTAGCTGATATTTCAGATTATTTTAACACTTATTATTTAACTTTTTTTCTTGAAAGGAGTTTAATCTGTCTTTTATTTAAGGGAAAAGCAGTTAAAAGATAGAAAAACCTTCTCCTCGCTAGGTAATATGGGCAAAAATGGTAAAGATATAAGCTAGAACTCGCACTAGTTTATCCCTCTTGGTAAATCACTTCATTGAGGAAAAGTACTAAGGGGGGAACAGTAAGCGATCATAAGAGACAAATCCGCTTAAATTTTGATAATGAATAATATAAATAAAAAAATTATTAAATAAATATTATAGCTATTTGAAAATATTTTGGCTTTATAGGCCGGCAAAATCGCATTTGAAGCTTGTATGCCTCCTGGATTCTTATGTGAAGATGACTTTTTAGTATGCACACGAAAAAGTTTTACTTTATAGTTTATTCTTTATTTAAACCTCTTCCTTAAGCTCAGCTTAAGCACAAGGAAAAAAATTCGTGAAGCTTGATTAACTTGGATAAAAAATATTTAAGCTTATGGAGATCTTTTTGATAAGCTTTTGACTTATAATGCGGGATTAGCCAATATCCAAAGAGGCCTAGCTTAATCTATAAGCAAATTAAAATTTCAAGTCAGGCTAATCGCTTTCTAAACTGCTTTTAAACATGTTTTTTTACATAACTTAAGGTGAACAATATGTCAATTTCTTCTTCAAAATCATCTTTTCCTCTAAGTAGAGGGCTTTATTCTAAATTAAGAAGTCTTCCTTCTTTCCCTACAGATACTAAAGCTATCTCCTGCCCTCTCTTCTATTCCAGATCCATATCTACTGCCTTTCATAATCTTTATAAAAATCATTCCCCTATCTCCCTACTTAAAGGGCATAGGATAAATTACGTAACCTTGTCAGCAGTTTCTGAGAATCAAGGCCTGCGATCTTATTGGACTAAAAGAAAATATTTTTGCAGCCCCAAGTTCAAGGATAAGTTGCAACCAAGTGCTGTGAGGGTTTTCAAAGGGCAAAGAAGATTACATACAGAAATAAAAGAAAATGGCGGGAAGGAAGAGAGAATTAAAAATGTGCGAGAATATATCAGTCAAAAGCAGGAACATTTTAAAAATATGACCTCTTTTGAAAAACAACAGCTATTTATAAGGACTTCTTGCGGTGTTTTAGTATTATATGTCTTGCGTCCTTTAATTACCGACTACGTAAAAAGAGCATTCAAAAAAGAAACTGTGCATGTTGGACTTTCGGATGAAATTTTATCTCAGCAGGGAACCTGGATTCAAACAAAAAATTTGGATAAATTAGAAGAACTTTTTAAAGAACCAGAATCTAATAGACAAAAGGTAGCAATTGTAGGCATGGCTGGGTCAGGTAGAACAACTTTAGCTAAACGATATGCAGTACATTACGAAAAGAAAATGAAAGAACAACCTGATAGAATAAGAACTGTCTTCTTTGCTGACATGAGAGACGAAGACACATTTTTGCGTGCGTATAGAAAACTTGCAGAGGATTTAGGAGTTCATGTCCCGCTTGCAGCTCAAGAAGAAATCATTATCAAAAAAGTTAATAAAAAGCTTGCAAGAAGGCCTTATTGGCTTTTTGTAGTGGACAATGTTGATGCCAAAAGTTACGAAAAGTTGCAAAAGTTTTTTCCAAATAATAAAAAAGGAGAAATTTTACTTGTTGCAAAGGAAAAGTTAGAGGGGGCCGTATCTTTTGATATACAAGACAATACGCTTAGCATGGAGGAAGCTCTCCAGATTTTTAATCATAATCTTGGTAAAGATCATTGGGCTGTTGAGAAAGCGAATAACTCAAAACGCGAACTAGCGGATGAACTTTTCTACTTACCCTTGGCTATTAAGCAAGCAGCTATCTATTTAAAAGAGGCGCCACAAGATAATAGCTTTGATGCCTTAATAGAATTCTATATCAAAAGACTAAAAGAGAGGGCAGGAATAGACGAGAAATTTTCATTGCGTTCTATCAATCTTAATAATGCTATCATGGTCATAAAAGTTGTACATTCTTTAAGTGTAGAAAAATGCGAGCAAGAGCAAAGCGAGAGCAAAACCCTTCTTTCTATTATACCCTTTTTGAATCCTTACTTTATTGATCGATCGATTTTGCGGCTGTGGTTTTTTGATAAGCATGCCAATAACGCTAGTTTGTTTAACACCATACTGGATCTGTTGGAAAAATACTCTTTAATCGCTGTAGATGGAAAAAAGGGATGGGAAGTTCACCCATCTCTACAAGAGTTGCTAATTGAAAAAGCAGAAAAGCAAGGAATAAAGCCTTCAGAAACTTTAAAAGAGATTCTTATTTTTTTTAGAAACAATTTTAAATTAGATATGCGTTTTGCCGATGGATTAAATAAAACAAAAGCCATTGAAAATCAGCTAGAGACTCTTTTAAAACATGCAGAAAAATTTGATTTGCAAGAAGAGTTAAAGCCTTGTTTCGTTCACCTTTACAATGTTTTAGGTAATTATTATTTACAATCCAATAATTTCTTCGAGGCGCGGCAAGCTTTTAAGAAAAGCTTAGAGCTTGTGAAAGTTCAAATAGATCACACAACAGCTGAGCAAATCTGTGATAATTTAAAAGCGCATAAAGAACTTCCAGCTTTATGTGCTCAGGCTCTTCACTACTTAGGAAAAGTCTATTTTCATACGCAGGGGATAGATCAGGCAAAAAAATATTTTCAAAAAGCTATTGATATCCAGGAAGTAATAACAACTCGGCGAGATGTGTATGACAATCCCAATCCTTTTGACTTTATAGTTTTTCAACGCCAAGGCAAAGGTTGGGCTCTCTTAGAGGGCGATAAGGATGATTTGTTACAAGCGGAAAAATTATATCTTAATCTCTTTAAACAAAACCCTTGCATGCCTGCAGGGCAACGTGATCTGTTTAATGAAAGATATTGTAATATTCAATTGAGCAGAGTCTACTTAAAGTTAGCGCAGCAAGAAGCGGATAAAGAAAAAAAAGAGGAATATTATAATAAAGCACGCGAGAGACTTGAAGTAGGAGGAATTGAAAATGGCGTGCCTTTTCAAGGCGCCATCCAGATGATGCAGCAATATGTAAGATCGGGAGAAATTTGCCTGATGTTAGGAGAGTTATACTTAGATAAAGACTGTCCTTTTGGAGATCTTGGAAAAGCTCAAGACTATTTTGAAAAGGCTTCGCAACTATCAAAAACCGATCTTATGATTGGTGCAAAGTCCAAATACTACCTAGCCAGGCTTTATTTGGAAAAAGGCCTTTCCCATCAAGCTTTTAAGGCTATTAACGAGTCAATTCACTTATTTAACAAAGTAGGGGGGAAAGGATTAACTAAGATCCATCCTAAAGGCTTCTACGAAGCAGAGAAAATAAAAGAAGCTTTTAAAAATGATGCTCCATTAATCTTGTAGATCTTGAAGCTCTCGTACTTAAGCTATGAAGGAAGGAGTTTCTATTAGACAGTAGCTTTAGCTATTCCTATCTTTTATTGCAGAAGCATGAGAGCTAATTAGCCTTTAGGTTCAAATGCTAGCTAAAATGTTTATCATATGTAGCAAGAGGTACAAAAACGAAGGGCTCTTTATTAAAAATGTGCCAAAAGAAAAAGGGAGCTTATAAATTTTTAAGCTTCTAAAAAATTACACTCTTTTAGAGGATAAAGTGGATAGATAGGATAAGAGAGCTTTACCATTATAGTACTTAGCAAAACCCTTTAGCTTTTATAGGTTCAACCTTTAAATTCTTAAGAGACATTCTCTGAATTAATTTATTGCGCTATTCTTCTTACCATTAGACGTATCATGGCTAAGTAGAGGAACGCTTGGCTGGTGTTTGGCAAGGCCTCATAATCCTTACTTAATCTGCGGCATTTGCCAAACCAGGCAAATGTTCTTTCTACTATCCATCTTTTTGCTTGTAGATGAAATCCTTTTAGCTTAGATCTTTTAATGATTGTTAAATCAATGCCATGTAAAGCTGCTTCTAGTTTCATCTCTTCCCCGCTATATCCTGTATCGGCAAACATTTTTTTTGGCCATAAAGCTTTTCCTTGGAAATAATAAAATAGTGCTTTTAGCCCATCTCTGTCGCTACAAGCTGCGCTACTTACTACCACTGCTATTAACAGTCCTAAGTGATCCACCACTATGTGCCTTTTCCTACCTTTAATTTTCTTGCCGCCGTCGTATCCGCAGAGCCCTTTTTTTCAGTTGTTTTGACACTTTGACTATCAACTATAGCTGCGCTAGGTTCCGCTAACTTGCCTAAGCTTTGGCGAAGCGATCGCCTTAAATAAGTATTAATTTGCTCGAATAAATTACTCTGCTTCCATCTTAAAAATTGAGAGTAGACTGATTTCCAAGGAGGTAGATCATGCGGAAGATCTGTCCATTGGCAACCTGTCCTTAAAACATAAAAGATGGCATTAAGCATCTCTCGTCTAGCGTGCTTAGGTGGCTTGCCAGCTTTTTTCTTGCATATTATAGGTTCAAGCACTTGCCATTCTTGATTGTTTAAATCGCTAGGATAAGGTTTTCTTATCATATTAGGCTCCTGGTTAAACAGCCTATATTTTAAACGATTTTAATAATTCAGAGAATGTCTCTAAGATAAATGGTACTTTATTTAATAAATATTTTTAATATGCAAAAGCTTTTTTTGACGTTAAATTTGTTTCAACCTTTAGTGTGGCTATCAAAAATAAATAGATCAAGACTCTTAGTATAAAATTGTAAAGCTCCTTAAATAGGTAAATAGCCTTGAGAGGACCAAAAAATAAACAGCATTATAAAGAATTAGGAGTTCTCAATGAATAATACCTAGCATCTTAAAGGGTACCTTAAAGACCCATAGGACGTGGTAAAGGCTTATCTTCCTCTTCCTCACTATCCTTTTCATTTTTATCTTTTTTGCCTTCTCGATTTTTTTTAAAATCTTTTTTGGCTTTTTCTGCTCGCTCGGTAGCATTTATATCAAAAGGCTTGGGAGTAGAGGCAAAAGGATTATTACTAACGATAAGATTACCATCTTCATAAAGATCTCGAAAACTATTATTGATAGGAGCACCCATAATTTTCCCTCCTGATTAATTTTATTATATAATATTAAAATAATTAATATCAATATAGGTGCAAAAAAATTAAGGGACATAAGACCACCTAGCAGGAAATAGGGCTAGCCTTGGTAAAACATTTGGGTGGTTTATGTCTTGCTAGTGGATCGAAAACTTTCATTTATGCTGTTTTTTGCTTTAAATGCCTTTTGTTAATCCAGCTTTTCTAATTGCAAGGATCCCTTTGTCTATCAAAGTGCTTAAGGAAAAAGGTAGACGAGTGAAAAATGTAGTAAGCATCTTAAATAAAACCATAAGGATGAAGCGGGGTCTAACAGTTTAATGATAGAATGATTGTAAACTTAAATGGATGATGACTTGAGGCTTTTTGCTCTTAAATATTATAATGATCTCTTGCATAGATAGGAAAAAGGGAAGAATAACAAGAGAGGTTTTTTTTTGAGGAGAACTTAAATAGATAAGCAAATAGTAGTAAGAATTTTCCCCATATTTTTTGATTAATGCTGCATAAGGGAAGAAAGCTGTATAGATCTAACCTCACTCAGAAAAACACCTGAAATACTATTTAATTCTGTCTCTGAGCTATTAACATTCTTACATTAGGGTTTATATGGAAAGATATCATGCCTTAGATCCTTACGAGGAATCTATCATTTTAAAAAAAGGGACTGAAAAGCGTGGCACGGGTAAATACTACCACTTTGCTGAAGGAGGTATTTATCTATGCCGTTATTGTGATGCTCCTTTATATATGTCCTCCGATAAATTTCCTTCTCAATGCGGATGGCCTAGTTTTGATGATGAAATTAAGGGTGCTGTGGAGCGCAAGCTCGACGCAGATGGGGAGCGTATAGAAATTCTTTGTCGACGCTGCAGCGGGCATCTAGGACATCTTTTTATTGGAGAAAGGCTGACAAGAAAGAATCAGCGCCATTGTGTAAATTCAACCTCGCTAACATTTAACCCTGCATTTACTCAAGAGGGCTATGCCAGAGCTATTTTTGCTGCCGGTTGTTTCTGGGGCGTTGAACATCTTTTTAAAAAAGTTGAAGGGGTAGTTAGCACTACCGTAGGTTATACAGGAGGCTCGACAGTACATCCAAACTATAAAGAGGTCTGTACGGGAATGAGTGGCCATGCAGAAAGCGTGGAAATTATATTTGACCCTGATATTGTAGATTATGAAACATTGGCTAAATTATTTTTCGAGATTCACGATCCCTCGCAGCACAACCGCCAGGGACCTGATAAGGGTGAACAATATCGCTCGGCAATCTTTTATCTCTCGGAAGCGCAAAAGAAGATAGCCGAAAATTTGGTGATAAAATTGGAAAAGAAGGGGATTAAAGTAGCTACCCGCCTTTTGCCAGCAAGTTTTTTTTATTCTGCCGAAGAATATCATCAAGATTACTATGACAAAGTCGGTAAAGAGCCTTATTGCCATGCACGTGTCAAACGTTTTTAACTATGCCTTTTCTTGCAATTACCAATCACTATGCTTCCCGCCTTAACATCATAAGGAGGAAGCAAAGCAAGGTGAAGGTAAGTGTGCCTACCATAGGTGCAGAATTTTCCACCACAGACACCCTATGCCTATCCAGATAATCAAAAAGATAAAACTCATTACAAATCCCATTTTCCACCAAGTTTTAAGATTTACATATTCAGATCCAAATAAAATAGGTGCTGATCCCGTTCCATAATGGGTAAGGCAGGCGAACAAGCTGCTAGAAAAGGCAAGTGAAAGAGCTATAAGATAAGGGGGAATATGTAGATGAAGGCCGACAGTCAGAAAAGCCGCATACATAGAGCTAACATGAGCGGTATTGCTAGCAAAAAGATAATGACTATAAAAATAGGAAAGCACCAAAATGGGCCATGCCCAGTACCAGGAAGTGTTTGTCATCATGGCACGAAGGTGGCTGCTCATCCAACCAATTAATCCAAAGTTATTTAAATAAGTGGCTATCATCACTAGCGTAGAAAACCAAATCAGCGTATCCCAAGCCTCATGTTCTCTCTTAATATCTTCCCAAGTAAGTACACCTGTTAAAAGTAAAATGCATATTCCTAAGAAGGCCACTGTCGTACTATCTATGCTAAGATAGGCTTCTCCGCAAATCCATAAAACAATTAACAAGAAAAACACCACTAAAGTAATCCATTCATATTTTGACATAGGACCCATTTGCTGAAGATTCCTGATAGCTAAATCTTTAGCTTCAGGGGTTTCTTTAATTTCTGGAGGATATAATTTATGCACAAGATAGGGAATGGCAATTAAACTTAATACTCCTGGGAGGCTGGCGGCTAAGGCCCATTGGCCCCAGGTAATGGGGATATTATGGTTAAGCAGTACTGCTACGATGAGAGGATTTGCTGCCATGGCGGTAATAAACATGGTGCTAGTGATTAAATTGCAATAGTAGGCGGTAAGGATAAGATAGCTTCCTATGAGGCGTTGAGAATGGCGCTCAGGCGAGCTTCCAAAACTAACAGCTAACGCTCTAACGATAGGAAAAATGATGCCTCCCGCCCGTGCTGTATTACTAGGAATAGCAGGAGCCAAGATAAGTTCGGTAAAAGCTACCCCATATCCTAACCCTAAAGTTTTTTTTCCTAAAAAAGCCACCAATAGGTAGGCTAAACGCATGCCCAGTTTTGTTTTAATAAAACTTTTGGAGATAAGGAAGGCAGCTACAACAAGCCAAATGATAGGATGGGAAAACCCGCTTAAAGCCTCCTTCAAAGTAAGTGTCTGAGTGACAATAAGAGTAGCCAGAGCTAAGAAAGAAATGGCTCCCATGGGCAGTGCTTTTCCTATTAATCCTACAATCAGAGCGGAAAAAATGGCTAACAGTTGCCAAGCTTTAGGCTCAACTCCTACAGGCGAGGGAGCAAATCTTATACATGCACCCACTGTGCAAGCAATAAGAAGAGGTAGAAAATTGGCACCTTTAAAAACTACTTTGCTAGAGTGCTGAGGATGTGACATAAGATGTCTCCAAAAATATTTATAAGGAACCTATATTACTAGGAGAAGGAATTTCTTTTAAGATGAAAATCTTGCTTGCGTAGATGAAGCCGATACTGTCATAATGTTATTCTACCCCTTAACCCAAAAGGATTAAAAATTATGATTACAGATATAGAATCTTTAAATTTGTTGGATTTAGACCAATTTTCAGCTGATTTAGAAGAACTCAAGCAGGAGATAATTACTGAAGAAGCTGGAGAAGATGAGGATGATGTTATCCTAGAGGTCATTAAAGTGATCCAGGAAGAAATCGTTAAACGTAAGAGTAATCCAGAGAAAAAAGATCTTGCTAGCAATGTAAAATTTTTGGCTTATATCAATTTATTTAATTCTTTATTCGGAGAAGCAGACTTTGAGGAATTAGATGAGGATGAATTAGAAGATATTGAAGAGGATGAAGAAGAAAAATAATTGATGAATAGAAGAGCGGCATCATGCCGTTCTTCAGCAAGCAAGATCTCTTTTTTACTCTTAAATTTTTTTCATTAGAGCACTAAACTTTGGGTTTAATTAAGGAGAAATATTCATAAAGTTTACGTGTTGGTAGGAATAAATCTTACCTGCTTTTCATAGCTAGGCATCTTTCTTGTAAATTCTCTAGAAATTTTACTACCAAATGTGCATTTTTAATCCCTACTTTTAATTCTAGGTAGCAGGTTTATTTGCCTGTGATTACGAGAATCTTTTTTATTGCTTTTGGCCTTGTTCCTTGAAAATTAGGTTGCAGTCACTCGTTTAATGCTTAGAAAAATTATTAAATATAAGAAAAAATCTTACTAACTATAGATAAATAAGCCTAACGCTTAAGCTTTGATATCTAAAAAATATAGACTCTGCAATTAAGCAAGCTAAAGGCATCAACCATCATGCATTTACTTTCGAAAGACGCCTTTGGGTGTCCTTATCTTTTTCTTGCTCCCATGGAAGGAGTAGGAGACCGCTGCTTTCGTAAAGCAATGGCGACCATAGGGGGATTCGATGAGGGTGTTACTGAATTTATTCGGGTGCCGAGCAATGCTCATGCGCCAAGCTTAGCTAAAGTTTATGACTCTCATGAAATCTCTCCTATTCCTTTAGCAGCTCAATTGATGGGATCAGAACCTAACTTAATGGCAGAAATGGCGCTAGAGATAGCTCGCAGGGGAGCACCTCGCATAGATTTAAACTGTGGGTGCCCTTCTAATAAAGTGACAGGCAGAGGTGCAGGTTCAAGTCTACTAAAAGAACCTCGGCATCTTTATGAAGTTGCAAGGGCTTTAGTAAAAGCTGTAAAGGTTCCCGTGACGGTTAAAATGCGTTCAGGATATGAAGACACTTCTCTTTTTAAAGAAAATTTACTTGCCGCACAAGAAAGTGGGGCGTGTTTTATTACTTTACATCCTCGCACTAAAGTAGAGGGATATGGACCTCCTGCGCGGTGGGATTTGATTGCAGAAGCCAAATCTATTTTGAAAATTCCCGTAGTGGGTAATGGAGATATTTTGTGTGTAGAAGATGCTGTGCGCATGTTGAAAGCAACCCACTGTGATGCCCTCATGGTGGGGCGAGGAAGCGTAATTAACCCATTTATCTTTCATCAAATACGTGCTTATTTTTCAGGGAAGGCTTTTATACCCACATGGGATTCTTTAAATATTTATCTCAGAACTTACTTATCGGAAATACCTTTAACAAGCCCCGTTCGCAATAAAATTAATAAAATGAAGCAATTACTAAGTTTTCTATACAAAGCCAACCCGCAGCTATCAAGCTATCGCCAACAAATGTTAACTTCGCAATTTAACCATTTAGATGCTTTTATGGAGGATGCAATGCATCATCTTAAAAATTTTTATATATAATTTTTTTTCCATGTTTTCTAAAAATCCCAGGAAAATTTTTACTATCTGGTTAGTCCCAAGCTCTAGCTTATTCAATGAAAGGCATAATGTTTTATAAATTCTAAAAATTTATAGAATACAAGAATAAATTTTTTCTTTTAATAAATTTTTAGCCCATTGAACGCTGCAAGAGCTGGAAATTTTGTATTCCTATTTGCAAGTTTCGTGTTATATCAGGATGCACCTTCAAAATTAGCTAAAAAGGATGAATTTATGAGTTCAAAAATTTCTCTTGAATACCCTTATATTTTTCCTACATTTGAACAGATAGAAGATAGAGGACTTAATCATAAAAGAACACGTTCAACCTATGCGGAAATTGCCTTAAAGATATTCAAAGAATTAGAACTACTAGATTTGTGCCAAGCCAAGTTAGTATGTAAAGAATGGAAACAGCAAATTAAAGGCAGTTTCTTAGATGAGGAAGAAGCTTACACGCAAGCTTTAAAACGCGCTATTCAAAAGGAAGAACTTATAAAAGTAGCTTCTTTTATAGAAAAATTAGGCGATATTTATGCTGCAAAAAGAACGTCAGAGACATTTCTTCAAGCTGCGGGTCTTTACAATTACGCTTTACAACTATTTTCAGAAGATAGACAGGAAATAATTAAAAAAAAGCTTTTTAAGGTTCAAAGCCTACTTACTGAACTATGCAATGGAAAACCTATAAGCCTTGAGCAAATGAGGAAGCAATTTGAAGCTAATCGCCAAGTATTAAAAAAGCTTAGAGAGGAAATAGAGAAAAAAATTCAAGCTCTTGGCTCAAATCCCTCATCTGAGGAAGTAAGAGATCTTTACAAGGAAATTACTCAAGGGATGAAAGATTTCTTTAAAATTCTGGTCGAACAGAGTATTGATACTTTAGGAGCTGCTCCCTGCGAATATGCTATGATAGGCTTTGGTTCCCTGGCTAGAGAAGAAATGACTCCTTATTCCGATTTAGAATTTGGTATTCTTATCCAGGGGGATAGTGAAGACAACAGAGAGTACTTTAAGCGCCTGACCAATCTAATTCACCTGAGGGTTATTAACTTAGGAGAGACGATTCTTCCTGCTTTAAATATTCCCTGTATAATAAAGGCTGGCTTTTTTGATAGTGTCACCCCTAGAGGTTTTGCTTTTGATGGTGAAGGAGCGAAAGGAAAAGGTTGTAAAACTCCCTTTGGCAATCGTCAAACATTTAAGCTTATTCAAGCTCCCGAGAAGATGGCTCAATATATTGCGCAGGATGAATACGGTAAATGGTGGCATGACAAAGAGCCTCATCTTCCCATGGAGCTTCTGAACTTTACCCATCTGTTAGGTAATTCCGAATTAACTGCTCAATATAAGCAAAAAATTCAAGAAAAGCTCAATACGCCTTACCAACAATGCCGTAATCTTCGTCAATACTTAGCTAAGGTTCATTTAGTTAAAGAGGATATGGCATCTTTTGACCCAGGTATGGGTCATTTAGAAAAACAAGGTATGCTTTTTAAGGTTAAAAATGATTTGTATCGATTTCCTCATCTAGCCATGGATCGACTAGCTCTTCTTAAAAAAATAGTAGCCTCTGATACTTTCGGTAGGATCGAACAGCTATACAAGCAAGGGATTATAACGGATAGCGCAGCTGAAAAGTTAAAGGATTGGATGAGTACAGCGCTATTTATGCGCCTTAAGACCTATTCCCACTATGAAGCGCAAAAAGAGATGATGAATCCGCTGATTATACCTTTTGGCTTTGATGATCCAGACCTTATTAAAAAGCAGTTTGCTTTAGAATCTCAAGCACTAGAAGACCTAAAAAAAATTTATCGCATCTTTATTCCATTTTATCAAGCTATCGACGAATATTTAGATGGCCGGAAAGAAAGGCTTAAATCTTCCACATTAGATGATAACTCATCTCAGACCCAAGGAAACATAGCTTTAAGGTTTTTTCAGCATAAGGAAGCCTTAGAGTGGTATAATAAAGCAGTACAAGAAGATTCGGAAAATCCTCAAATACTAAATGCTTTAGGAGCCCTTTATCATGAGCAAGGCAATTTAGAAAAGGCGGCTGCATACATTAGCCAAGCAATCGAAATTAATCATGATTGCTTGAATAAAAATTGTCTTAACTTAATGGATTATTATTGTCAAAATGCAAATCTAGTAAGAAGTTATTATAGCTTAGCATCAATCAACAAAAACAAAGGTAATTTAAAGAAAGCTGAGGAGAATGCCAGGCAGGGAATTAAAATTTCCCGTGAGTTGTTGGGAAAGAATCATTGGAGCCTAGCAGACGGTTACAATATTTTAGGAGCAATTTACCAACAAAAAGGAAATTTAGATAAAGCAGTGAAGTATGCTAAGAAAGTGCTAACAATTGAACTTGAGTGTTTTGGTGAGAATCACCCACGATTGGCAAGGGATTATACTAATCTGGGAATGGCCTACCAAGAACAAGGAAATTTGGAAGAAGCTACTCACTTAATCAAAAAGGCGTTAGAAATAGATATCAAGCTGTATGGAGAAAATCACTCACAAGTAGCAATCGAATACGAAAATTTAGGAATGATCTGCCATGAACAAAAAGATTTTGAGACAGCAATCAAGCTAGTGAAAAAAGCTTTAGAAATTAACTTTAAGCTATATGGAGAAATTCATCCGTCTGTGGCAATGAATTATAATAATCTAGGAAAGATTTATCAGGAGCAAGGAATCTTAGGACAAGCAGCTGAGCACTACATGAAGGCTCTTGTGCTCCATCGCAGGCTACATGGAGAAGATCATTGTAACGTAGCAGTAGGTTACAATAACCTAGCAACACTCTACAAAGAACAAGGACACTTAAATCAAGCTGTTGATTATGCTAAACAAGCCCTCGAAATTGATAAAAAAATTTCAGGGGAAAATCATCCAAACGTTGAAAGAGATTACTATCATTTGGGCCTCTATTTTGAATTACAGAAGAATTTAGTACAAGCAGCTGAATACATTGGAAATGGCCTTGAGGTCCACTACAATCTACATGGTGAATTTCAACATAGTGCAAGAACTAATTACAACCAGCTAGTAAAAATCTATGAAAAGTTAATAAAAATCTATAAAGATAAAGAATCTCTAGAAATGGCCGCTACATATGCTGAAAAAGACCTTAAAATTAAACTTAGGTTTTATGGGGAGAAGCATCGTGAAATTGCTGTTTCATACACTAATTTAGCTCAGATTCTCCAAGATCAAGGGCTTTTAGAGCAGGCAGCTAAGTATACCAAAAAGGCTTGTGAGATTAATGAGAAGGTGCTGGGTGAAAGCTATGATGCGACTGCAGCAACATGCTATGGTAACCTGGGAACGATATATAGAGAGTTAGGAAAGTTAAAACTAGCAGCAGAGTATGCAAAGAAAGCGCTTGAAATTGACCTTACTATATTTGGTGAAACTCATGAAGCTGTAGCAATCGATTACAATAACCTAGGAACGATCTACCAACAGCAAGGAAACTTTCAGCTAGCGGCAGAGTGTGCAGAGAAAGTGCTTAGAATTGATCTCGAGATAGATGGCGAAAATCATCCAAATGTGATAAGTAATTACAATAATCTCTGTGCGATCTACCACAAGCAAGGAAACTTAAAACTAGCAGCAGAGTATGCAAAGAAAGCACTACGTAGTAGTATTGTGACATATGGTATCCACCACCCTACAACCATTGAAATTAATAACGTACTCAAAGCTCTTAAATTGCTTGTTCGAGATGTCGTATGAAAGTAAGCTGATTCTCTTAAAATGGCTTGATAGCACAAGGAAAAGGCAAGTGGTTGAGCTAATTTAAAAATGAGATTTTAGCTTTACTTTGAAGATCCTCCTAGCCATTGCAAAGAATAGACATTCTGGCTTCTGTTAAGTGGGAAATGCCAGCTTGCTCGCGTATTATATAGCTTTTAGGCCGATAAACTACCTTAGAAAAAATAGCAGAGGTTGCAGCGATTAGGTAGTTAATCGGCGAATGCTGGGATGCCTTAAAAGAAGGAATACATGACTCTTGAAATTAAGTTCTTAGCGAAGCTGACATTAACATATAATGATTTTTTGGTAGTTCTAACTTTTTTCTCTTTACTATGTCATAAATTAAAAGAGGCAAAACTTCATATTTTGTATGTAAAAGCTTTTAAAAATATGAACTTTTTGAAAGGCATCTCTTGCAAAAAGCTAGCCGTCTACTGAAATGCATCATAGTGCATAAAACACTTATGGAATTACTGTTTAAGGAAGCTTTTTAGTAGGCCTGTAACACAGCACAACTCTGTCTGGCACCATTGCTTCTAAAACGATAATAATTGTGCTTCTATTTCTTCCTTCAGGTTTATTTAAAATTTAAAGTTTTTATTAACGGATTGGTTCATCTTTATCAGTTAGGGGACGAGTAATAAGCCGTATGCACCGCTGATTACGGCAATATAGATAAAACCAGTTGAGCATGACCACTAATCGATTGGCGAAGCTGATAAGGAAATGGATATGGATAAAGCACCATGCTAGCCAGGCAATAAAGCCTGTGATTTTTAATTTTCTTACTACGGCTACGGCTTTTGCTTTTCCAATGGTTGCCATCATTCCTTTATCGAAGTACTTGAAAGGTTTTCTCTGTTTGCCGCAAATATTCTTTCTTATTAGCTTAGCCACGTAATGGCTTTGTTGAATAGCAACAGGAGCTATACCTGGCAAGGGAAGACCTGCTGCATCTAAGAGAAGAGCAGCATCGCCAATCACAAATATCTCGGGATAACCAGGAACGGATAAATCATTGGCGACATGTATTCGTCCGGTATGATCTTGCATGGCTTCTAATGTATCCAATAAAGGAGAAGTTTGGTTACCAGCCGCCCAAATGACATTACGGCTGTCGATAAACTTATCTCCTATTCTTACTCCTTCAGAAGTTATTTCTGTTACCCTGGTTTTTAAAATTATTTCTACTCCCAGCTTTCTTAAATCTTTAGCTGCTTTTTCGGCTAAATCTTTAGGGAAGCTAGAGAGTATTTGTTCAGAGCCTTCAATCAAATAAACACGTGCGTGCTCAGGGTTAATATGACGAAAATTATGGATCAAAGTGGTATGAGCAATTTCAGCAATAGCTCCTGCCATTTCTACCCCGGTAGGACCGGCACCTACAATAACGAATTGTAAAAATTTTAAGGTTTCCTCAGGTTTGGTGCATCGTTCGGCTCTTTCAAAGCTTAAAAGAATGCGTTCTCTGATTCTTATGGCATCTTGCAAAGTTTTTAAGCCAGGAGCAAATGCTTCCCATTCTGCATGTCCAAAATAGGTGTGCTGAGAGCCTGGAGCAAGGATTAAATAATCATAATTGTAGATTTCCCCATTCTCTGCTATTACTATCTTTTTTTCTTTATCTACGGCGGTAATGTTGGCTAAAAGCACTGTTACGTTCTCTTGTTTAGAGAAGATGGTACGAATAGGGGAAGCAATATTAGCTGGCGATAGTGCAGCGCTGGCCACTTGGTATAAAAGGGGTTGGAAAAGGTGGTGATTAGTTTTATCAAGTAGTAAGACATCTACTGCTGCTTTTTTTAAAGCTTTAGCAGCATTAAGGCCACCAAATCCTCCTCCCACAATTACAACTTTTGGCTTGCTCATGCTTATAACCTTTTTAATCATTTTTTATTATTGGAGGACCGAATAAATCAACTAAATTTCTCTAATATTTTTATCCTGCTGAACCTCTTAAGTAGACCAATAGAAACATTATTATTGAGGAAAAGTCGAAGGCGCTTGAATGTGTTGCCAACCTTCACCATCGAGGGCTTTTAAGAAACTAAGGAGAGCTTTCTTTTCTTCTTCTTTAAGCTGCAAGGGCTTCATCAAAGGATGCAGGTTAGGATTAGGCGTGCCTCCTTTATCATAATACTCAATCACTTCCTCTAGGGTCTTGAGGCTTCCATCGTGCATATAAGGGTGATTACTAACTATTTCTCTGAGGATAGGCACTTTAAAAGCGCCCCAATCTTTATCTTTTTTTGTTATTTCATACCGTCCTAAGTCTGGCTTAGAAGAAGCCATCCCTATCCCAATGTTAGCAAAATCTCCGCTGCTAAAATTAACCCCATGATGACAATCAATGCATCCTTTTGATAAGAATACTTGATAACCATTCACTTGCTCAGTACTCATGGCTGATTTGTCACCTTTAATGTAGCGGTCATAAGGCGAATTTCCCGATAAGAGGGTACGTTCAAATGTAGAAAGAGCTTTGGCAATATCATCTATTGTACACTCTTCATTGTTGAAGACTTCTTTAAACAGAAGGCGATAGCCTGCAATGTTTTTTACACGTTCTTGGCATTGCCAATGGGCCTCATGAGGGTTATCTGCTAAAGTCATTTCTTTAGGATTGGCAATAGGCCCTTTACTTTGTTCTTCAAGCGTTTTAGCTCTACCGTCCCAAAATAGTAAAGGTTGATAGGCTGAATTGATAATGGTCATGGAGTGGCGGCTGCCGTACCGTCCTTTAATTCCTATGGATACAGGTCTGCGGTCTGAAAAACATTCAGAGGGCGCATGGCAGCTTGCACAGGAAACAGTTCCATCTGAAGAGAGCCTAGTATCAAAATATAAAAGCCGTCCTAATTCTGCTTTTTTTGCATGGTATGGATTATCTTTAGGCCAAGGAATTTCAGGTAACCCATAAGGAAGGGTAAGTTTTTGAGGCTCGGCCAAAAAATCCATCTTCGAGGCATCACTGACATTCACTTCACTCCATACTACACCCATCCAGAAAAAAGCTATCCATGCTATCTGCGCAAGCTTCATACCTTCTCCCTTCTCTCCATAAAACTGCATTTTGCATTTTAAAGCTCAATTGTGCAAGATTAAATACTTAAGATATTAATGCGTAAAAACTTAATGATTATAAAAGTAGATAAATTAGATCGAAAATCTGCGTTAATAGGCATTTAATCACATATTCTAACTCTAAATTCTTTTACTCTTTGAAGGCAATTCACTAATAATTTTATTAGGCTACAGCTCTTCTTGCTAATGAGCTTAAGCATCGAGGGTCGATAAAACTAGATATAGATCCAACCTTTAAGCTTTTGAGAGAAATGTAGTTTTTTAAGCTTTTGGCTAGTTTTTTATGCGTGATGGATTTTAAAAACTAGATTGCAAAGTAAAGAGGAGATGAGTAAGGAGATCAAAAGGGTGGGCATAATTTTTTTACCGCACCAGACTATATAATAAAGGCTTTTTTCCTCTTAAAAGCTCTTTATTTATCATGTAGATTTACTTAAAGAGCGGATAAAAAGCTGAAAAAACTCAGACATTTGTAATCAAATTAGGTTCTACTAATCTACTTGCCTATCAGAAAATGTTGGAGAAGTCCATGCATAAAAAGCAATAGACTCTCCATTAATAAGCAGTGCTTATTGAAAGCCAAATCGCTGAAAAATTTTTCCTAGCGCAAATTTGGTTTCATATAATCCTTTACTAATCTTCTGTGGTGCTTATCTCTTTAAAATTTATGAGGGTGCAAACTGTTGGATATCTTTTAACCTTTTCGATAACTTAAATTTTTTATGATCTCTTTTAAACTCTTTGCTAGGCAATAGTAATAGCTTTGTTTAGATAGACATCTTGTATGGCATGGAAGATTTTTATGCCTTCGTCAAGAGGGCATTGAAAGGTTTTACGTCCACTGATTAGGCCCATTCCTCCGGCTCTTTTGTTAATGACAGCTGTACGAACCGCTTCTTCCAAGTTTTTTTGCCCTAGAGAAGCTCCTCCTGAGTTAATAAGCCCCACGCGACCACTATAGCCATTTAATACTTGATAACGGCAAAGATCGATAGGGTGGTCAGTACAAAGGTCTGTATACATAGCTTCAGCATATTTACCGTAGCTGCCTTTCCTATCTTTATTTAGAGCTTTATAGCCACCATTATTAAGAGGTAGTTTTTGTTTTACAATATCTGCTCCAATGGTTGCTCCTAGGTGATTGGCCTGGCCTGTGAGATCAGCACTCTCATGGTAATCTATACCATCGACTTTAAAAGCTGGGTTACGTAGATAACACCAAAGAATGGTAGCCATTCCTAACTCATGCGCCTGTGAAAAAGCCTCGCTAATTTCCTTAATCTGACGATGGCTTTCTGGGGCACCAAAATAAATGGTGGCACCTACGGCCATGGCTCCCATATTCCAGGCTTGCTTAACATTTCCGAAAAGAATTTGATCATAACGGTTTGGGTAGCTAAGAAGCTCATTATGATTGATTTTTGCTATAAAAGGAAGGCGATGTGCATATTTTCGTGCGACAAGCCCTAATGTTTCTAAGGTGGAGGCTACCGCATTACAGCCGCTTTCTAAAGCTAATTTCATAATATTTTGTGGATCAAAATAGATAGGGTTAGGAGCAAAAGTAGCGCCTGCTGAATGTTCGATACCCTGATCAACAGGAAGGATAGAAAGATATCCTGTTCCTCCTAAGCGCCCATGATTAAAGAGCACTTGAAGGCTAGCAAGCACGCGTATGGGACGATCGCTAACACCATGAATTTTACTTAGCCATTCTGGCCCAGGCAAATGAAGTGCCTCTTTGGAAACTTTTTTACATTGGTAGTGGAGTAAAGAATCAGCTTCAGCTCCAAGAAATCTTTCAATATCAGCTATTTCAAGCACAGCAAACCTCGCAAGTATTAGTTATAAAATTCATCCTAAATAATCAGACAAAAATATGCTAGTAAACTTCCTTCAAATAATAAAAAAATGAAATCCGAAGCTTTCTACCAGGTTTTTTTACTTAAGCTTCTTCCTGATTAATAGAATTATTAAGGGATGGCATGGTTATTGCATAATCATTAAAAAATTTTACTTGTAAGATGATTAAGTGATAGCATTTAGGAGGAGAATATGAATATCTTCAATAAAGAAAAATCCCCTATCCATAATAATTGGCAAACCAATCGTCTCTATAATCAACAAGAGGTTCAGAAAAGCTCCTCTTCTAATCCTCAAGCAATTCCCGGCACTTCTCTTACCCATCCTCAAGTGATAGTAAGAACTAGTCAGTTGCAAAAAAATATAGAAGTAACACCAAAAGCTACGGATCAAAGAAGTTCTATTAACACAGCAGTAATCCGAACAACAGTATCAGAACAACACCCTAATCGTGAAAAGCTTAGAGAAGTTCTTAATCGAGCTAATCTTTCTATCCGTACCGAAGATAAAGAGAAGCATCCAAAAATTTTAGCTGATTTAAAGACAGCGATTGAGCAGCATCGCCAAGAAATCAAAAAAGGAGGAATTCTAAGACAGATCCAACATCTTTTTAGTAAAACTTTTGGATTTTCTATAACCGTTAAAGCTGAACAGGCGTATGAAAATTTTTTCAATAGCCTGAGTGCAAAAGATCAAGAATACACACAAGACATTTATTTTAAAAAAATAGGTACAAATGAGGATAACGGCTCGCAAGGGTTAAAGATATCCTCAGATAAGTCACGGGTGATGTATCATGAGAGTACAGTTCCTGTTAATGAATATAAGATTAAAGGCTCCCCAACTGAACAAATTTTTAGAAACATGGATAGAGGGGCAGCAGGGCAGGTGGATGGAAAAAATTACGGGATAGTTTGTGATGGTTCTTCCTCAGGTGAATATGTAATGAAAGCGGCCCAAGCTTTTACTAAAAGCATGGAAGCATTCATAAGAAAGGGCAGCTTTAACAAAAACCTTGAGCCAACTGCATTAGAAGAGCTAACGAAAGAAGTTTTTGTAAACGCCTCAAAATCTGTCAAGGTAGATGATAATACTTATGCAAAGGCAGCTACAGCTGTATTTGCAACTTTTTCGGATATTCCTGATCGTAGGGATATTTATCTAGTCAATGGAGGGGCCATTGGGGACACAATAGCTGTTAGTGTCAATCGTGCTCAAGGCACCGCAAAGCAGCTCAACACGATTACTAAACAGAATCCTATGGATCATGCAGATTCGGGAGGGGCCCTTCAAGTAGGGGAAATGCAAAAAAGTGATTTGGAGAAAATTTCAACTTTTTCGGCAGAAGTAAATCATGATGATGTCGTTATCTTAGCCAGCGATGGCCTTGCAGATAATATTTATGCAGGAAACCTAGAAGGGCTTTCTCCTGAAGAGGGGGCAGCAGAGGTAAAAAGGCAACTAGAAGTGATTCTCCCTCTCATTATCTTTAGTTCGAAATTTGACCAATCTTTAGAAGAGTTAAAAAGTGAGGGGCAGCCCTGGCTAGATAAAGATCCTCCTACTTTGCCAACAGCAGAGGATTTAAAGGAATTTACAAAAGATGAGGTAATAGACACCTCTATCGATAACGAGAAAATTGCCCAGCGTCTAAATAATTATATTAAGTTTATCACGGATCCTCAGCATCAATTGGTTACACAAGCGAACGATTTGCAGCAGCAGATAATAGAAATTCACAATAAGATAAACAGTTCTTCAGAGGAAGAAAACGCTAATGCTTGGAAAGCCCAGCTAAAAGAGCTAGAGGAAAAATTAGAAAAGGTAAGGCAGCAAATTAGGGATCCTAAAAACGTAGCAAAAACCGATGATAGCCTGCTGGTCATATTATCTCCTACAGGGGAATAAACAGGTCCTTAGAGTGAAAAGGTAGGGGGGATGTGCAAGATACAAGGTTTAAATCGGATAGGTAATAAAGCCTATAGCCGACCATAAGATGATCAATAGAAAGCTTGTTTATCATGAGGGCCATCCCCACAAGCAGCTTTTACACTCTTTGGCAGCTTGGGTATCATTAGAAGAGCGTGAAATGGATAAATCATAAGCAGCTTTAATTATCCATGCGCATAAGCTAGCTTCAAGGGGGGGATTTTGAAAGTCCCTTCTTTCCTGTACTTTTATTTTCTCTCCCATCCTTTAATAGCTACATTCGACAAGAAGCTATGCTTTCTTTTTTGCATTAAAGCTTTGTTATAATCGGATCAATTATGGGTGTGGTAAACAAGCTTTTTTGATCGGTTGAGTATAATTTTGTTTTGCAAACTATATTTTGTAGTTCATATGTGTTAAAAAGTACTCATATTGCATATGCTTCTTAACATCTATGCCACAGCACCCCTGCCATACTTAAAATTTTTAAAAAAACTTTAAACCATAGGAAAATGTTTTTTCAGCTATTTCCTTATCCGCTAATTCACGTTGTTCTAGACATCAATCCATAGCGGTTTTTTTAAAGCATACACCAGCTTATCAATCTTTCTGCAGAGATAAGATATGGGAGTAAGGTAGATTTTATTTTCCTAAGTAGTATTAAAGGAGTAAGTATACATAGATCCTTGTTTAAGAGCTTTTTGCTGAGCGAGTTTTGCGTTTACAAAGTTTCTTAAAAAGCTGGCTTGTCTTTTCAGGTAGATCTTCGGCAATCAAATAAGCAATGGGCACTATAATCAGGGTGAGTAGCATAGAGGTTGAAAGGCCGCCGATGATAGCCATCGCCATAGGAGCTTGAGATTCAGAGCCAGGCCCATGGCCAAAAGCAATAGGTAGCATTCCAAAAATCATGGCCAAAGTTGTCATTAGAATAGGGCGTAAACGAGTAGGGCCCGCTAGCATTATAGCTTCTTTTCTATCCATACCATCGCGTGTTCTTAAAGTGTTGATATAGTCAACAAGTAAAATGGCATTTTTTGTTACCAATCCTAGCAACATGATAATGCCTATAATTGTAAAGATGCTTAGGGTCATATCCGTTATGAGCAGTATTCCTAAGGCTCCTATGATAGAGAAGGGAAGCGATAGCATGATAACTAAGGGTTGTACAAAACTCTCAAATTGGGAAGCGAGAACCATATAGGTAATGACTACGGCCAGCAGCAAAGCCAAAATTAAATGCTGAAAAGATTCTTTCATCGATTCTGCAGCGCCTGAAAAACTTGTACGGTAGCCTAAAGGCATTTTTATCTGGGATATAAAACTATTTATTTCGTTAATGGCCTCGCCAAGAACTTTTTTTCCTTCTTGTAGGTTACTAAAAACCGAAATAAATCTTGCCCGATTATAACGATTAATCTGGACAGGCCCGCGCTTTTCTTTAATATTGACTAGGCTGCTTAGTTTGATTAAATTTCCTTTACTATTTTTTACAGAAAGCTGGAGGATATCTTGAGGTTTGCTACGGAATTCTTCATTTAGCCGCAAGCTGATATTATAACGCTCTCCATTGCTACGGAATTTGCTGATCTCTAAGCCGCCAACGAGAGCTTTAATTTCCTGGGCGATAAAGATAGGTAGGACCCCTAGAGCAGTTGCTTCATCACGCTTAATAGAAATTTCGATTTCAGGTTTGCCTTTTTCATAGGATGTGTCTACATCCACATAACCAGGAGTTTCTTCTAAATGATTTTTGATCTGATTAGCAATCTGGTCAATCTTTTCAAGGTTTGCCCCTTTGATATCTAGTTGAATGGCAGCATTTCTTCGACCACCCCCCGCTATAGCGGGAACAGGTTCTATACTTGTTATAATATGAGGTAAAGAAGACAATTTCTCACGAGCAAACTTCATCGCTTCTGCTTGGCTTAAAGAGCGGCTTTCTTTATCGGTCATTTTGACATATACAGTGCCTTCATTTACTCTATTGAAACTATCGCTTCCTATAGTAGTGAAAGTATATTTAACCCATGGTTGCGGAGAAATATCTTGAAGGATTTTTCTTATGGCCTCATCCGTCACGGCTAATGAGGAACCTAAAGGAACGTTAACTTTGATAAAAAACTCACTGCGATCTTCTAAAGGAATAAATTCAGAGCGAAGGTATTTTCCTAAAAATAAAGTGCCTATAAGTAAGCTAATGGCTAGCAGAAGAGTGGTCTTACTGTACTTGAGAGCTTTCGATAAAAGGTTTGTATAAACTCTGTCTAAGCTATCAAGAGCTCTTTCTATCCCTAATGCTAGCTTGCCTGTAGATATGTGTAGGGTAAGAAAACGAGAGGCAAGCATGGGGGTGAGAGTGAAGGCAACAAAAAGGCTAATTAAAACAGCAAAGGTTACGGTGATACCAAATTGGTAGAAAAAGCGGCCAATAATGCCTTTCATAAAGGCCACAGGCAAAAATACAGCAACGATAGACATTGTAATAGCAAAAGCAGCTAATCCAATCTCTTGAGTACCTATCGCTGCAGCTTCTTTAGCAGATTTCCCCCTTTTTAAATGGCGATAGATATTTTCTACGACTACGATAGCATCATCTATTAAAATTCCAATCGATAAAGACAGAGCTAGCATGGTCATATTGTTTAGTGTAAAGCCTACCATACGTAAAAGAATAAAAGTTGAAATAACGCTGATGGGAATTGCTAAAGCGCTAATCATTGTAATCTTTAAGTCTCTTAGGAATAAGAAAACGATGATGACTGCTAATAGGCCTCCAAATATTAGGTGAAAATTAATATCTTCCATAGAATGTTCAATAAAGATGGACAGATCTTGCGCAATCTCTACATTAATGCCTTGGGGTCTTAGCTCTTGCCGGATCTCTTCAATAGTTTTTTTAAGAGCCTGGGCTACATTCACTGTATTTGTGCCAGATTGCCTTGTAATAAGAAGAGCAATAGCTTGTTGATGATTTAATCTAGCTAAAGTTCTTGGCTCTTCCCACCCATCTTCAATATGTCCTATATCAGTAAGTGTCACAGGATAACCATGGCGGTAAGCAACAACAATATCCTTCAAATTTTTTATCTCTTCCCACTCAGCCTTTGTTTTAACAGCCAATTCGTGCGAAGAAGAAGATATACGCCCGCCTGGCAGCTCAATATGTTGGGCTTTAAGGGCATTAGAAATATCTTGCACGGTGACAGAAAATCCTTCCATTTTATAAGGGTCCAAGGAGATCCAAATGGTACGTTCTTGTTTACCAATAAGTTTAATTTGACCTACTCCGGAAACTTGTTGAAGCCTATCTTTTATGCTCTTATCTGCAAGGTAAGATAATTGCTGAATAGGTAAATCTCCAGAAACAAGGAGAGCCATAATAGGAGCGGAATTAATATCAAATTTTCCTATCACTATCTCTTGAAGATCGCTTGGTAGCTCTTTTCTAATTGCCCCTAACTTAGCTTGTATTTCTTGATAGGCAATATCAATATTTTTTTCTAAATCGAATTCTACCACTATCTGGGATACCCCTTCAGCGCTAGTTGAACGAAGATGCTTAATAGAGTTAAGGGTAGCGACGCCTTCTTCGATAACCTCGGTTACTGTTTTTTCTATGCTTTCAGGGTCGGCACCGGGAAGAGATGAGATAATGGTGATGATGGGAAAGTCGATTTTAGGATAAAGATCCACGCCCAGCTCTTTATAGGCAAGTAACCCAAAAATTACTAAGCCAAAGGTAATCATAGAAATAAAAGTGGGTCGCTTGATCGATAGGTCAGACAAAATCACGGTTTGTTTTCCTCAAATTAAAGGTTATTTGCTACTTGACCTGCTTTAATGATTACTCGGGCAAGAGATCCGGGACGAATTTTATAATCACGGTTATCAATGATGGCGCGACACCGCAATGAATGTGTAGTTTCGTCTAGGTTTGGATAAAAAAGGTCTATTTGAGCGTGAGGGTAATCTAGATGGGTTCCATCAATTTCAAAGCTAACGGGAGTACCCAAGCTTAGGGTGGATGCATACACTTGCGGAATAGAAAATTCAAGATAAAGAGGATTTAAAGCTTGGATTTCAACCATGCTGGTGACGGGTTGCACGGTAATGTATTCCCCTACATCTACAAGTTTTTTTGTAATAATTCCTTCAAAAGGAGCCTTAATGGTAGTTTCTTCCCAATATAACTGAGTACGCTTTAAGTCTTCTTGAAATTGTTTTACATGGATAAGAGAATGATCGTATTTGCTTTTGGCTTCTTCATATTTTTTTAAAGGGATAGAAGGTAATTGTCCATCTGGTCTTTCCCATAGCTTTTGCATGCGGAGAAAATTTTTCTCGGCATCAGAAAGCTCCACTTTAGCTCCTTCTAATGCCGCTGTTTTTAGCGCTAATTCTATCTCGTAATAATTTCTATCTAGTTGAACTAGAGGCTGGTTTTTTACTACTTTGTCTCCCACTTCGACTAAAACTTTTTCCACTCTTCCTGATACCTGGGCTCCTATTAAGCTTTTAGAAGAAGGCTGTATATGTCCTATCGCGCAGATTTCTTCTCCTCTTAAGGCACCTTGAATTATTAACGTCACAAAAAGAAAATGAACAAATTTATTTCTCATCATGCTTACTTCCTTGCTTATAAAAAATTGAGGCCGACAGCATAAGCCAGATCGGCTTTAGCTTTATAATATTGGCAGAGCGTTTGATAATAATTATGGCGTGCGTGTAGCAGTTTTTCTTCATCTATCATAAGATCTTCATTGGTGATAAGGCCTTCAGCAAAGTGGTTCTTTACCAGATTTAGATTGTATTCAGCAACCTGGATAGCTTTCATAGCAAGAGGAATCTTTTGAATGGCATTCTCAACGCTAAAAAAAGCTGTACGTATGTATAATTCCATATCTTTTTCTGCAGCGATATATTGCTGTTCCAGTTCAAGCATCTCTTTTCTTAAGCGTCTAAGCTTTGCCCATGTAGCTCCCCCATCATAGAGAGATAAGTGGATACCTATGCCCGCATCGAAACCATGCCTATAGGGGAGAGCATAGTTATCGGAGGTGCTATAATTCGTATAGCCATAAATGGAAGGGTAGAGCTTTCCTTTCTCGGCTGTAAGGATAGAGCGAGCGGCTTTAATATCTGCTTGTAGAGCTTTTAAATGAGGATGATTGCTGCGTGCTTCTTCTAATAGCTGGTTAAGGTTTGCATAGTAAGGCATCGGCTCAAGTAGATCTATAACTACCGTTTGCCGATCTAAAGGGTATCCAATTAAGCGATTTAGTTGGGTAGCTGCTATTGATACGTTACTCTGAGCTTGTAATAAATCTTGCTGCCTGAGAGCTAATTCTAATTCTACTACTAAAATTTCATTTTCATGAATAAGACCTTGTTCTGCAAAATCTTTGCTGATCCGTAATTGACCTTTTAAAGATCGGATGGATTCTTTAATGATTAAGATAATTTTTTGTGCTTCTGCTAAAGTAAAATAGGCATGATTGGTAGCGTGTAAAATCTTTTGGCGAGCTGTAGTCATCTTAATAAAAGATGACTCTTCTCTACTTTTCTGAGCATTAATAGTGTGGGTTGAATGCCCAAAGCTGTAGAGAGGAATAACAAGAGAAACTCGAGCATTTTTCGTGCGTTCTTGATGCCGCACCCTCTTCAAATTTCCCTTTGTAAGAAAGTCTATTTGTGCGGTCATCTGGGGAAGGTGTAGGCCGTAAGCTTCGCGGGTACGGTCTTTCTCAATCAGAGCTTTAAGCTCGGCAACCGTTAGCGTCTCGCTATGGTTTAGGGCTAGATCACAACATTCTTCAAGCGTTAAAGTACCATATATAGAAGAAAATGTTACGAGTAAATAGCATACAAGCACCTTGAAGATAAGCATCATAATATTCCATGCAATTAGAAATGACCTTAAAATATTAGGAAATATTAGAAATAAACTTACATTATTCACAAGAAAAATAATTGAAAATAAAATCATTGGGCGGACGAACGTAGGCGCGATTTTCCATGAAAATGCGTGAATGAGCTTTTAATGTATGTTTGAAAGGTTAAGGGTTTTATCGAATTTATACGTTTTTCATCTACTCTTTATGCACTTACATACTTTATAAAGCCCTTTTTGCTAAGCATAGGGGGATCTTTCAGAAGGTGAGGCATGCAGGCTAAGTTTTTTTAAAGCCTATTATTATTTTTCTGAGAATGTTTGAATGAGTAGATAAGGTGATTGATTTTAGAAGAAGTGGCTTATTAGATCGCTTGTTTATCTATAAAATAAATAAGCTATTCCTTTTCTTCTGTTCCAGGCTACTAGAAAATCTTTGAGATTATAGCTTACCAGGGTGCTTTGATCAGTAGGAAAAGCTGGGTCCATGCATAGTACTTGCTGCTTTTCTGCTTCATAACCTTTGACCACAATTAAATGGCCCGAGCTATAGGGGGAGGCACTACCCATTAAAGGGCCTTTTATACTCACTACCACGGGAAAGCCTCTGCTAAGATTCTCCATAATTTGATTAAAATTATTTAGCCTGGCGACATAGCTATGCCATGAGGGGCCGAGAAGATTAGATGCCTCAGCAGTATTCAAGAGCCAATTTCCATAAATATCAAACGCTGAGTCTTTAACATGATCGGCAAAAGTTAGAGCGGATAGATGGAGACCTGGTGACAAATAATTAATTACAGCTGTTGTTGAGGTAGGCGAACAAAGTCTCATATGGCGTTCATCAGGCAATGTAACTTGAGACAATCCCTTAACATTTAGATTAATAGAATGATGTGCGGCTAAATCAAAACTAACCTTATGCTCTTGAATATTAGTGAAACTGGCATGTAGCGTACGCATGTTTTTCAGTAGAGAGCTTTCGCTGCAATCCACTCTAATTTTAAAGCCTGTAGCTTTTTTCTTGCCTAATGGCTCAGCCACATCCTGATAAGTTTTACATGAAGAATTTCTAGGATGACAGTTAAAGGTGTATTGGTGAGAGGATCCCCAATAAGCATAGTTGAGCCAGGGGGACCATTTATTGTCTGTTAATAAGCTAACCTTAATTAAATAATAGCCATATTTAGGTCGTTGAGCGTCCCAGGAGACGATGAGTTCATTAAAGGGAGTAAGGCCTGTTTGTTCCCATTCAATGTTTCTTCCCTGCCATTCTTTTTGATCAATCTCCTTATGGAGAGTTTGACTCGCTTGCAAAGGCAAAGACAGCAAACTTCCAATCAATAATAAAAGCATGGTAACCATAATAAAAACTAATAAGGTTTTAAAGAAATTTAATAAATAATAAGCTTATACGATCTTAAAAAATTATTTGCAAGTAATTCTTAATCGGGGTGGCTTTATTTAAATAAAAAGGGGCGTGGCAGCTTAAATGATAAAAAGTGTAAGCAAGAATTGCTTTTCAACCTTTAAGAGCTATAAAGCTTAGGCTCCTAAAAAGCACTTAAGAGGCATAGCTCTTGTGATTCCTATAGCGTAAAGACTGATGGCAAAGGAAAGTAGAAAGTGCGGTAGCATAGCAATGGCAATCGAAGAACTTGGAGAGGGGTTCACCTAGCCCACAGGGGGATTAGGGAGTTAGCAAAAAGCCTAAAACCCAATGTTTTAGCGGCTAGCTGGATGATTTTTTAAGCTATTAAAAAGTGTAAGTGCTGCTTATGAGGATGGCATGCAGAACAGACGAGTTTTCAACGGATCGTTAGGTGCAAGCTAGAGCTTTTGCAAAGCCTCCTAGGAGAGAACAAAAGCTAAAGCAAGGACAGAGACAAGCTTTACACGAAAGAATAAAAGAATGCTTCAAAAGTTATTCAAGGCTTTTGAGAAAACGATGAAGGTAGGCAGCTTTAAAAGAAGTATGGCGGCTATTGCATAAGATGGCCTGCCGAAAGGTGATGTACCATTTTAAAAGAAGCTTAAGAAGAGGTTGTTGCTTTAGGAAGCTAATTTATATAAGTAAGTAGAATTATAGGCTAAATTGTAGGCTTTGAAGTGGAGAAAAAACAGGGAATGGCCCAAGCATGATGGGCGCTAACCAAGATAATAAAACTTAGCATAGCTTTTCCCTTAAAAGACATGCTACTAGATTGTTAACGCCACAAAGGCAAAGAAAACTACATTCTTAAACTTATGAAATGGCCAAGAGTTTTAAACAATCTTTGCGTAGTTAGCTATTAATAATACGCTTTTGAGCTACTCCTATCTACTCCTATACTTCATAAAATCCCTTTTGTTAAACAGAGAAACATCTTTCAGAGGATGGAGTAGGCAGGCGAAGTTTTTTCTAAAGCGTATAATTTCTTTAATTTTAGGCTTGTATAAAAAGATATTTATTGCTTGATAGAGCCTAGGTTAGCAATAAAGTAGGATGAACTATAGAGAGGAAAAGCTTTTTAAAAAGGAAGGGTTACGCTAGGAAACCCTCACTTCTAGCTTCTTTAATAGCGCTGAGCACGCTTAAAATGCGGTTTGAATGGCCTTTTTTGCTTAAACGATGAAGAAGGCTTGCTAGGCTTTGATTTAGGCTCCATGCCAGCTATCACTGAAGGCGTAATTGTATAACCAGTAAATTGCTCAATTTGGCGAACAAGACGCATGTCTTTAGAAGCTGCAAATGAAAGTGCAATACCTTTGGCCCCTGCTCTTCCTGTCCTCCCTATACGGTGCACATAATCTTCTGCATTAGTAGGAAGGTCAAAATTAATGACATGGCTAATTGTTTGTACATCGATACCGCGTGCTGCTACATCGGTAGCAACCAACACTCTTATCTCGCCATCACGCAAACGCATGATTGTCTTTGAACGCTGCCTTTGATTCATGTCTCCATGCAGGGCTGCAGCAGGGTGTCCATTTTCATAGAGAATATCAACAAGCTGGTCTGCAAAACGCTTGGTTGCCGTAAAAATGATAGCTTGGTTAACGGATGGATCATTTAATAAGTGATCCAAAAGGCGGCTTTTATGATGCATGTCGTCGACGAAATGAAGTCTTTGTTCAATGTTTTCATGGCGAGAATTTTCAGAAATCACGCTAATTTCTATAGGATTATTCATTAAACGATTGGAAAGATTTAATACATTTCCTTTAAGAGTAGCAGAGAAAAGAAGGGTTTGCCTTTGTTTAGGAATAGCTGCCGCTATTTTCTCCACAGGTTCGATAAATCCCATATCAAGCATACGATCTGCCTCATCAAGAACAAGCATTTCGATCCGATTAAAATTAATACGACCACGGCTCATATGGTCAATAAGTCTTCCAGGCGTTGCCACTAAAATTTCATAAGGACGCGAAAGCTCACGGTTTTGTAGAGGATAAGGAGCTCCTCCGTAAATGCATACTGTTTTTACTCTTGATAAATTTGCACTAAAGCGTCTAGCTTCTTCGGCCACTTGCATGGCTAGCTCGCGCGTAGGCACTAAAATTAATATGCGTGGTCCTTGCCCAGCAAGCGCAGAGGGGGTAGTTAAGCGGTTTAGAGCAGGTAAAAGGAAAGCGGCGGTTTTGCCGGTACCCGTTTGAGCGGATGCGCGCAAGTCGTAGCCGGCTAATACTTTCGGGATAGCTTTTAATTGGATAGGGGTGGGAGTTGTAAGCCCTTCATTTTCAAGAGTTTTTAAAATCCCAGCATGTAAATTTAATTCGCTAAATGTCATGTACTTCAACTTTTGGTTAGGTTTAAGCAATTATCATAGCAGAAGCCTTAAATAATTGATATCTATTTTAACAAAATTTTTAGAAAATTTTTATGTATTTTGATTAATTGCATTTTTTTATTTTAGAAATATATTTAAGCTGAAATTCAATTATTTGCAGCTTATAGGAGATTAACGGGGAGGATAAAAAGAGCCCCAGCCATTTAGGCATTGATGGCCTGGATAGTAATCGTTAACTTGGCTCATGAGAAAAAAATGAATGCAGCCTACCGGAATAAAATGGATTGAAATAATAATTTTAAAATTGAAAACTTTTTTTTAAAAATTTCGAAATGGGAAACACGAGAATCTCGTTAGATAGGGTGATTAGCTGCATGATTGCCTACTCACAAAGTACTATTTAATTCAAGCGATTAAAGGCTAGATCATCTTAACTCTTTGCTCCTATCCTAATAAAAATGGGTCTCTTTCCTTTAGATGATCTGCTTGACTAGAGCTTTACCTTCAAATTATTAAGGCTTATAAGGTTTTTCTTGAGTGTTATTAATAATTTGAGAATCAAAAATTTAGCTAATCACCCCAAGATATCAGGGTAAATTGCCTATCGGGAATGATGTTACCAATTCTATTAAATTCTGCTCCGTGAATAGCCTGCTTAAGCTGCCTATTAAGGTTTTCTCAAGTGCTAGGTCTCTTACTTCTAATGTTCCGATAGGCTCTTAATTTTTAAAAGATAGAAGGAGTAATGATAAAAAAGCTGCTAATTTTCTCCCGATCAAAACCAATCATTCAGTAGAGAATGTCCAAGTTAAGGGCTTTTAAACTCGCCAGCAGCTCTTAATTAGCTGTTACTCGCTTTAGAGGTCCTTCTTATGCAGCTCCGTAATTTATGAAATTCCTTTTGTTAAGCAGAGAGGCATATTTCAGAGCGTTAGGTAGGCAGACTAAGCTTTTTAAAGCGTATTACTACTAAATTATCCAATCCTTTCCCTGTATGGCTGAAGTTATATCTATAGTCTAAAAAAGTTAATTCTATCCTAATCTCTTAACAAGGGGATGGCTGTGGAATCAACTGTTTTCTTCAAATGATATAAAAGCAATCACATAAATAATATTTTTTAAATTGTTAAAAAAATTATTTACACAAAACTTAAAAAAATTGAAAGTGAGGTTTGATAAAACTTTAGCCGCGAAAAGCTGCGAAGTGCAGCCCAAGCGAAAAGATTATTATTCGTTCACAGAAAGGATAAATTCTGTAGACGTAAACATTCAAAAATGTTTGGAGGATTATAATATGAAGAAATTTTTGCTCACAGGTTTGGCAATGTGTGGTCTCTTTGTTGCTTCACATAGCTATGCACAAGAGACGTCCGGAGCTGCTTCTGCTGGCGCAGCCTTTGCTCAGAGCCAAGCTTCTAGCTCTCAAAAAGGTCAAGAATGGAATCAGAACAATCAGAATACTACCGAAGAGCATTATTGGAGCCATGATGGCCGTCGTTGGCATCCAGGCGCCTGCTCTATTGAGGGAGAAGATCATCCTTGCGCAGATAGAGCAGCAGATGCTCCTACTGGCGAATGCTGGTGTAAATATGTTCATTATGAGCCTTGTTATTATTATACCAAACGTTGTGTAACGGAGAATAAATATCGTACAAAAAAATGCACTCGCCAAGTACCAAAATACTACGAAGTTCAGAAATGTAGAATGGTTCCCCAGTATTATACCGAGACTGTTTGCAAATATGAAACCGAATGCTATGATGTTCAAGAATGCATACCAAGCAAAAAATGGGTTTCAGATCGTCATGTTAAATATGTGCCCAAATATTACTACAAGCATATATGCGGAAAATCAGGTTGCCCCACTCCCTGTCCGCGTTAATTAAGTTTGCTGTTTGATTCTTTTCATAGCTGTCATTAGATTAATCTGATGACAGCTTTTTAAACATTCTATATGTTAATCGACTAAGCATGATGCTAATGAAAATTATAAAAGGTGATGGTCATGTCTAAAAAACCTAAAATTTTAGCTTTCGCGGGCAGTTTACGCAAAGACTCTCTAAATAAGAAACTGATTAAAATTGCAGCAACTGGCGCTCAGCAGGCTGAAGCCGAAGTGACTCTTATAGATTTAAAAGATTATCCCTTACCTCTTTATGATCAGGATATTGAAGATCTACAGGGTTTGCCAGAAAATGCTTTAAAACTTAAAAACCTAATGGTTCAGCATGATGGCTTCCTTATTGCTTCACCTGAATATAATAGCTCAATACCTGCGGTTTTGAAAAATGTCATCGATTGGACTTCTAGAAAAGCGGAGAAAAACGAGGCTTTCCTATCTTGTTTTTTTGAAAAGCCAGTTGCTCTTTTGAGTGCCTCGCCCGGACACCTTGGTGGTATGCGGGGACTTGTGCATGTACGTTCCATGTTTAGCAATATTTTTTGTTATATAATCCCTCAACAGAAATCCATCTCACAAGCACATACAGCATTTAATGAAGAAGGAAATTTAAAAAACACCCAAGATCAAGAGGATGTACTAAATGTAGGCAGAAAATTAGCACAATTCATTATCAAATTTAATGCAAAATAAGATCTAAGGCAGCTCTTCTTGCTTATTAAAAACAACTTTAAAATTTTTAAATTAAGCTATCCCTAATCTTTCATAAAAATTTTTAAATCGTATAGCTGAAATTCCTAAAAGAGCATACATACCAAAAAGTCTCTTTATAAGCTAAATTTGAGAGCTTACTGATTTTATAATAATTTTTACATGACAAAAATCTATAGTCAAATTGAGAAAAATCAAAGCTTGTTTTGATTATATGCAGCATAGAAGATAAAAATTGTTACCATGCCAGGAATTGCATTATAAAGTTTTATGCTTCCTACAACTCAAGAAAAGCCTTTGAAACCTTATTGTTAAGTCGCTTTTTATCTTAAGTCGTTAATTCAAATGGCTTTTTTCTTAAAAATACTTAGGGCAAAAATTTCTCATTTCTCGCTTTTATTTGTCATATAAAGTGATCGTCATGCTAAAGCGAGATCTGTATGGTGTCAGAATATGAACTTTTAACATGTCTAAAATAAAAAAGCTTTCTAATTTTAAATATCCCCATAATGCTTTTTAAAGGTGCCCCAAAATAGCAAGAGGGTTTATTTGCCTTCAGGTTTTGTAGGCAGAAAGCAACTGTTTTTTCCTATCAAATGATAGAGTAGGCACCAACTTGCTAATGCTTCATAAAGGGTAAACAGTGCCATGACGCCTAAAAGCCAGCTTTTAAATTGAAAGGCTAATCCGCCCAATAAAAATGCTAAGGTAAATCTTATAATTCGATCAGCAGTGCCTATGTTCTTTTGCATAATTCCTTTTAAAACTTAAGCCAATGAATTTAGCTTGCACTTTAGAGGCTAACTTAGATCTTAAGGATCTCGATTCAATCCCTATCTTATACCCTCAATTTTATTGATAGCTATAGAAAGTTTCATCAGTAATAAAGTTTTATCTTCGCCAAGAAAAAATCTTATGAAGAGAAGGTAGCAAGATAAAAATATTTTATCTCTTTGATTGTTAATAAGATTTAAGCCTTCTAAAAAAAATTAAATGACATTTTCTTTATAAAAAAATAGAATTTTTTTAAGAAAAGATTGTACTTCAGGAAAAAAAACTAATTTTCTCTATTGAAAAATTTAATAACATAGGGTATGTTCACCAGTTGTTGAGACATCCTTAAAACAACGTAACCAAGGAACTCGTTATGAAAAAATTTGTTCTATTAACAATATTGTTTGCCGCGTTTCTCGTGCCGCAGTGCGTGAAAGCAGTAGACATGGAAGGCTTTTATGTAGGTGCAACTGGAGCAGCAAACTTTCTCCAAAATGCTAAAAAACATAGAGGCAAATTTGATACAGGCTATTTCGGCACTGTAGATCTGGGATACCGCTGGTGCAATCGCTTCCATTTAGAAGCTGAAGTTGCATACAGATATAACAAAGGTAAAAAACGCCATCATCATCACAATGGTGACCTAGTAACTAGCCATCGTCATCGTGGACACCGCGATACTTGGGCAGCAATGGTTAATGTCCTATACGATTTCGACACGCACTGGACTATGGCTCCTTATGTTGGTATTGGTATTGGTTATGCTCACATTAAAAATGAGCGTCATTATAACTATGCTGGTAATGCACACCATAGATACCATAAAAACGATAATCAGTTTGCATGGCAAGCAGTTGCTGGCGTTGCATACCCAATCTACTACAATGTGGATTTAGCTGTTGAATATCGTTTCTTTGATACGACAACTCGTCGTCATGAAAGAAGCAATTACAACCACGACGTTGGTGTAAACTTAAAATATTACTTCTAAGCTTAAACATCTTAGAGTATTGTTTCTTTAATGTGTCTTAGGTTTTAACCTAAGACACATTTTTTTTATTCCTTAATTAATTTTTATTTTGTTATGAACTAAAGTATGCTGGCAGATAATGTGCTCTCTTCACCTCCTAGAGAGGCATAAGAGAGCTATTCCTAATAAAATTTACATTTAAGCGGCCAACGGCAGGTGATCTACACCCTCTTTATTAAAGGTAATCTTAGCTAATCTTTTTATCTTTGCATTCGGCCAAGAAAAAAATGTCCTCTTTTCATATCAGTTGCTCACTCCTAAGCTTACTGACAGATCGCTTCAAATCGTCCTTTAGATCCCATTATTCTATTTCTTTAAAAAAGACAAACTATTTCTTACCCTGTTAATACCAATCGCTCACAACCTTAAGCTTTTTGCTGTGCACTTTGTTGACTCTAATTATTATACCCACTTTTTTAGGCTAGCATATCCAACTTTTTCAACCGTTTCTTTTTAAGATCCATTTGCTTATCAGATCTTTATTGAAGGTTCCTGCCTAATCGTTAATTTTCAATTCTTTATATCTAAAGATTTAAGGAAGATACTAGGATTCTTTTAAATTTAAATAGCTATTAATTACTTTGTTGTTTTTTTAGCTAGGAGGGTTAATGAATAATATATTTCCAAACTACAGCGTAGACCGAGAGCCTACGAGATATGGCGGATATCGAGAAGATTATCAGCTTAAAAGCAAAGAGATAATTCGCGAAGGAATAAAAAAAATCAAAATTTCTCCCAAAGAACTCATATCTGAAGCGCCTTACGCCAAAACTGTAGAGATAGTAGAAGGCTGTCGGGCTTTTAAGACTACCTCTTGCCATGCAGGCCTTGAACAAAGATGGGTAGTCATCTTTAGCCAAGCGGCCTATCAAAGAGAATACCCTACTTTATCTAAACATGACTTAAGGGCAATGCAAAAGAAGCCAAAGCCTTTATTAAGCTCATGCAATAAAAGTTTTTATGTTCAAACGATGCTAAACGTCAATTAGATAAGCTTGTAAAAAAACTTAAATATATACAGATTATCGAACCTCCAGTTATAACAACTCAAAAGTATACTACATCTGGTCGGCCCAAAGCTGAGCAAAAATCTTCTATCTCTAGCTATCGCCTATAAGGCATAGTAGCTTGCTCTTTGCTTAACAAGTTAGCCAATACCCCTTTGGTGATAAGGATACAAATTGGTTTGACTTGCTTTTTTAATTTTTTTATATTGCCTTTAATAAATAAAATGCTGAAAAGTCATCACTATCCAAGGAAATAAAATGCATCCTATCTCTTCTGTATCTATTGAAAGCTTGCCCAATGAATTGCTGCTTCCTATCTTAGAGGCTTGCGCATGTCCTTCCTTATTTAGCGTCTGTAAAAGATGGCATCATCTGCTGGCTTCTGAAGTGATGCCTTCTCTTTATAAAAAAATAGCCCAGCTTCATTTTCCCAGGGGAGATGCCACTACCCCGCGAACTCTTATGTTAGTTAGAGTTTATCAACTCAATCCTGTACTTATCTCTACTGAAAAAGTTTATCAAGTTTTTAAACAAGTTTTTGCCTTAGCTAACTCTATTTCTCCTTTAGAGTTTAAAGAGAAAACAGAAGAAAAAAGAGGCTTAACGCTGGCTAATTACTCTTCTTATCTCTTAAATATTAATCGTCTTTTACCTTGGAAAAAACTTCCTGGTGGGGAAGAATACTTGAGCCGAGAAGAAATTAAACATTTACCTTTAGAAAAACAAGGAAAGTTACTTAGAGATTGGATTGAAGAAAATTGTAAAAATACCACGGCTTTAAATTTATCTGGAGTAGGCTTGACTTATTTACCCCCAGAAATATGCCAGTTATCTAAGCTGCAAAGGCTTGACTTAAATCAAAACCAACTCACCAACCTTCCTACAGAAATCGGGCAATTGTCTCAGCTGCAAGAGCTTTACTTAGACCAAAACCAGCTCTCTAGCCTTCCTGCAGAAAGCGGACAATTGTCTCAGCTAAAATGGCTTTGCTTAGGTCAAAACCAGCTCACCAGTCTGCCTACAGAAATCGGGCAACTGCCTCAGCTACAAATACTTTACTTACATCAAAACCAGCTCACCGCTTTGCCTACAGAAATCGGGCAATTATCTCAGCTGCGAGCTCTTGGCTTAAATCAAAACCAGCTCACCAGTCTGCCTGCAGGAATTGGGCAATTGTCTCGGCTGAGGCGGCTTTACTTGAACCAAAACCAGCTCACCAGCCTGCCTGCAGAAATCGGGCAGCTGTCTCAGCTGCAAGGGCTTGAATTAAATCAAAACCAGCTCACGAGCCTGCCTGCAGAAATCGGGCAGCTGTCTCAGCTTACTGAGCTTGAATTAGCGGAAAATCCTTTGAAAGATATGGCAGAAAAAATAAAGCAGCGTTTTCCATTATAGTTTGCGAACGAATATAGCGATATGATTTGTTTGAAAGACGTTCGTGAAGATTTAAGAGAATAAATGCCTATAAGAAAAATAAGAAAAAAAAGTAGAGAAGGGTTAGCCATAAAGTATTTTCAAACCTCGCTGGGCTTAAGGGATATTCTCAAAGTCTCCGAGCTATTTTAAAGATAAGTAAAATTATTATACCTCTATAAAGGCGGAATCGCCGGTAGTTTGTATAAATTTTTTAAGGAAGGAAACCGAGTTTATACTTTGGAATGGCATATGTTAAGATTTTTAAGCAAGGATGGGATAAGAACGGAAGTTTAATTAGTTGAAAGCTTTTCATTTTATCAGGGCGGGGGTTAAGACACAAAAGACTTTTGTGTAGAGTATTTTTAAAAGAAGCTAGGCCCATTAATTTAAAAAGGGATATCTGATACAAGCTAAATAATAATTTCTTTTCTGAGATTCTCTTCCTTAACTTTACCAAGAGATAAAAATTTCATCTTTGAATTTTGCGAGAAGTTAGATAACCCATCGTGATAAATATTTTTAAAGCCTCGCTAAATAAAAAAGGATATGCTCCCATGTAAATTGCATTTTTTCCCCCTACAAAAATTGCTAAAATACTAGCCCCTAGGATTAAAACAAGTAAACATGCAAGAGCAAGAATTACTAAATTATTCCGTATGGATTGCTGGGAAGAGGCTTTGCCTGCTATATAAGCTTGCAAAGGCATAGCCAAAAGGTAGCCCGCTTTAGGGCCTATCAAAATAAGAGGTTGAGCAATTAAAGGACTAAAAACTGGCAATCCGCATGAGCCTTGTAGTAAGTAGAGAAGAGTGGCAGCAGCAGCTTGCCTAGAGCCTAAAGTTACTCCTAGAAAAAGAACGGCTAAAGTTTGACAGGTAAATGGAACGGGGGAAAAGGGGAGGGTAAGACTAACCTTAGCACCTAGCGCTATTAAAAAAGAGCCTGCTAAACTTATCAAAAGCCTGCATAGCCAGGAGTCTGTAAGTGTAAAACTAGAGGGTATTGCTAGCTGCATCAGTAATTTCTCCTTCACAAAGATAAGAATGCAGTTTATTTATACTTTTTCTCTTTTGCAAGAAAAAAATGTAGGAAATAGGTAAGATAGAGGGAATAAATTTTTTTTAACTTAACCATTTTTTATATATTGATGATGCCCTTAGGCTAAAAGTGGTCAATCAGAATGTTTCTCAATGGTTGATTAATTTTTATGCAAATTAGCATGCGAGGGATGAAATTTACTGTTACTAATTTTTTTAGATTGCCTGTTTACTTTTTATTTATGAACTTTTTCTTGATGCCTATTGGGAAAAAAAGAAGCTTATCTCTTAATCTGAGCATGTATAGGCTTTTCCTTTATATAAACTAGTCCCCTTTAATCAATAACGAAGAGTTAGGCTAGGAGAGAAGGCTGGTCTATTAATAGAGCGTGGAAAGAGCTAGAATTCTTCTTGTAAATTTTAATCCATTAAATGAAAATGCTCGGCTATAAAAGCTTATAAGGAATTTCCACATGATGAAAAAAATTTTGTTTATTATTACCTATTATTTATTGAAGTGCATGCTATGGTTTAGGTATCGCATCAAAATAGAAGGGCTCGAAAACATCAATTCCCAAACTCTTAAAAGGTCAGGAGGGGTTTTATTTCTTCCCAGCCATCCTGCCATTTTTGTTGATCCAATAGCTGTTTCTATGGCTGTAATAAAAAAATTTCCCATTCGCCCTATGATTACAGACTATATGTATTATCATCCGGCGATTAATAGATTTGCTCGTCTTGTAGACGCTTTACCAGTGCCCAATTTTCATACTACCACTAACAGCTTAAAGCGCAAGAAAAATGAAGAGGTTTTTCAGGCTGTGATAGACGGCCTTAATAACAAGCAAAATTTTCTTGTTTATCCGGCGGGTAAGACCAAGGATACTAATCTTGAGATCATTGGAGGGGCTTCAGGGGCTCATAAAATCATACAAGGAGCTCCTACTCTAAATGTCGTGCTGGTTAGAACAAAAGGATTATGGGGTAGTAGCTTTTCAAGAGCTTTTACACCAGGCTCTTCTCCTCTTATGTTTCCTACGATTATAAAGGGAATCAAGCATGTCTTCAAAAATTTAATTTTATTTACCCCTCGACGAGATATAATCATTTCTTTTGAGGTGGCACCTGAAGATTTTCCTTATAAAGGAACACGTATTGAAATAAATAAATATTTAGAAGCTTGGTATAATCAGCCAGATGGCCTTTCTAAAGAAAATAACAAAGCTCCTGGTGATACACTCGTGCTCGTTCCTTATAGTATATGGAATAATAAAATTCCTAAAATAGACGAACTAAAAGCTCTTGCTGAAGATGTTATCCCTTTAGACTCTATTTCTACAGAAATCCAGGATCTAATCATTAATAAGTTATCAGAAGTGGCTGATATAGAGGCAAAAGAGATAAAACCTACCATGCTTTTATCCTCAGATCTAGGATTGGATTCTTTGGATATGGCTGAGTTGGTAGTTTATCTAGATGAAAAGTTTGATGTTAAGGGAGTAACCGTGGCGGATTTAACCACGGTCAATAAGTTCATGGGATATGCCGCAAAAAAAATTACTACTCCGCTTATAACAGAGACCCATGCAAAAGCTTCTGCTAAATGGGAAGTGAATGGATTTCGTACACGTTGTTACATTGCTCCCGGTCATACTATTCCGGAAGCTTTTTTTAATGTATGTTCAAAGAAGGGTAAGCAACCGGCTTGTAGCGACGACCGTACAGGCATTCTAACATATTCTCAAATGAAGCTACGTGCTATTCTCCTTGCCGAATACATTCGGAAACTGCCAGGCGAGTATATTGGAATCCTTCTTCCTTCCTCTGCAGGTACTGCTATCCTTATAATGGCTGTACAGCTAGCCGGGAAAGTTCCTTTAATGATTAATTGGACAGTAGGTTCCCGTCATTTAGAGTCCGTAATTTCTCTTTCTAAGATTCAGGTGGTCCTAACTTCATGGGCCTTTTTAGATCGTTTAGAGAATGTAGAGTTGAATGGTATTGAAGAAAAACTTTTAATGCTTGAAGACGTACGTCCTCATCTAGGAATTAAGCAAAAGCTCAAGGCCTTATGGCGTTCAAAACAAAGCAATAAGAAAATATTTAAAAAATTAGGCTTTAGTAATAATCCTGAAAATGTAGCCGTTCTTCTATTTACAAGTGGTACGGAAAGTATGCCTAAAGGGGTTCCTTTAAAGCATGCCAATATTCTTTCTAATTTAAGAGCTTCTCTAAACGATGTAGAAATTTTTAGTGATGATGTATTTCTCGCCATGCTCCCTCCATTTCATTCTTTTGGATTTACTGTGAGTAGTTTATTAGGAGTTCTTTCGGGCTTTAGAACCACCTTTTATCCCAATCCGACCGATGGAAAAGGGCTTGCTTCTGCTTTTGAACGATGGGGAGCTACCCTTATTTGTGGGGCACCTACTTTTATAAAAGGGATGCTAAAAGTGGCTAAAGCTGAAAACTTGAAGAAACTGCGTTTATGTGTAACGGGCGCAGAGAAAGCTCCCCTTGATTTGTTTCAGCAAATAGAAAAAATAGGGAAAAAGAATCACCTTCTCGAAGGTTATGGAATTACGGAGTGTTCCCCCGTACTAACTATTAATAGACCTAATCAGCCCCATAAAGGTGTAGGCCAGCCCCTAAGTAATGTAGAGCTAATGATTGTTCACCCTGAAACCCTCGAAATCCTTCCTCCAGATACCCAAGGATTAATTCTAGCACGAGGGCCCAATGTTTTTTCTGGATATCTCAATCCAGGAGTGTCTAATCCTTTTGTAATGGTAGATGGTAAAGAATGGTATAAGACGGGGGATTTAGGGTTTTTGGATGCTAACAATGCTTTAACAATTTCTGGGCGTATGAAGCGTTTTGTGAAGATAGGAGGCGAAATGATAAGCTTAGCTTCAGTTGAAAATGTGCTTTTACATGTGAAAGAGGAAAAAGGCTGGGATAGTTTAGAAGACGAGGGACCTTTACTGGCCATGTGCGCTAATGAAGTGGACGGAGAAAAAACCAAGCTTTACCTATTTACCCGTTTTGAGACTACGGTCGATGAAGTGAACAAGACTTTAAAAGAAGGAGGATTTAGCAATCTAGTCAAAGTCAATGCTGTCTATAAAATTGATTCCATTCCTATCATGGGTACAGGTAAGGTCAATTATCGGCAGCTAGAGAACCAATATTTGAATAAAGCATAAGAGGGTTAACAGTTTGTTAGGATAAAACTTGCAAAGATGATTAGAAAATAAGATTTTGAAAAATAGTTACTTAAATGAGCATAGCAAATAATGATAGAACAAGCCGAGAAAAGCAAACCTTCTCTTAAATTCTTTAATACTGAAAAACGATCCAAAGAAATATTTAAGCCTTTTAACGATCGAATGGTTCGTATGTATACATGCGGCCCGACAGTTTATAATTTTGCTCATATCGGCAATTTTAGAACCTATATTTTTGAGGACGTGCTAAGACGTACTTTAAAATTTTTCGGCTATAAAGTCATGCAGGTTATGAATCTCACCGATGTAGACGATAAAACTATCAAAGGAGCTATTGCTCATAATATAACTTTACAAGAGTACACAAAGCCTTATATTCAAGCATTTTTTGAGGACTTAAAAAGCCTTAACATTGAACCTGCTGAACACTATCCGGCGGCTACCGATTATTTGGAAGAGATGATCCAAATGATACAAACTTTATTAGATAAAGGAGTTGCTTATAGAGGAGGTGATGGAAGTATTTATTATGCTATCCGCAAGTTTCCTCGCTATGGATGTTTATCCCACCTCAAATTAGAGGAATTGCAAACAGGAGCTTCGGAGCGCCTTACAGCAGATGAATATGACAAGGAAAACGCCTCAGATTTTGTTCTCTGGAAGCATTATAATGCTGAGCGAGATGGAAAAATTTTTTGGGAAAGTCCTTTTGGTCCTGGACGTCCAGGTTGGCATCTAGAGTGTTCGGCCATGGCAATAAAAATTTTAGGAGAAAGCATCGATATTCACTGTGGAGGAGTAGACAATATATTTCCTCATCATGAAAATGAAATCGCTCAATCTGAAGCTTATAGCGATAAAATGTTTGTTAAATACTGGATGCATGCAGAACATTTAGTGGTAGAAAATAAAAAGATGTCAAAAAGCTTAGGGAATTTTTATACTTTGCGGGATCTTTTAGAAAAGGGTTTCACAGGAAAGCAAGTGCGTTACATGCTATTGCAGACGCATTATAAGACTCAGCTTAATTTTTCTTTTCCTGGTTTAGAAAGTGTTAAAGCTGCTTTGCAAAGACTCAATGATTTCATTCAAAGACTTTTAACTTATAATAAGGGTAATGAAAAGGGCTTAGTCGGACCCCTTGTGCAAAAAGCTTACCACGCATTTAGCCAAGCATTAGCCGATGACTTAAATATCTCTGTAGCTTTAGCTGCTGTTTTCGAGTTGGTTAGAGAAGTAAATGCTATTAGCGATACCCAAAATATGAGCGTTACTGAAGCTCAGGAGGTCTTACAGGCTATGCGCGAATTTGACTCTGTTTTAGGGGTGCTTAACTTCGAAAAAGTTGAGGAAGATATTCCAGATGAGCTACAACAGGCTCTGCTTAATCGCACAAAAGCTCGAGAAAATAAAGCCTGGGCACAAGCAGATACTCTAAGGGATTTTATTGTAAGCAAAGGTTATCTTATTGAAGATACTCCAGAGGGTGCCCGTTTAAAAAAAATTGAAAATAGATGAGGAATACATGACACGTAAAGCTCATACAGCGGATGAACGATTTATCATATGCGCCTATCAAGCTCTTGAAGGCCTAAATGATAAAGAGGCCCCTTTAAATTTCTATAAAGTGGGGGAAAAAGCAGGAATTACGCATAAAGGAGTTAAAGCTATCTGCAAATTGCTTATACAAGCAAATTTTATAAAAAAAATTTCGGATGAAGAAATTTATCTTACCCAAAATGGAGAACAGCTTGCTCTGCGGTTGTTAGAAGAATGATCCTTTGATGGCCTATATGCCACTTGCACTAGGCCAACCCTATCTACTGTGATTTAAAGAACCTCTATATCCTGTAACCACTTACTTACGCTCATTTATTCAACAGTATCCTTGCCGCTTGCATTAAAATTTTTTAATCAAATAGTTGCTTTTAAAAGATTTTCCCATACCTAGGAGCCTCATTTAGTACTAATCTGTTAAGTGCCTTTCTGGCACCCATAGAGATAAGGTTTATTAATAAAGGAGGGATAGGGGGATCTAAGATAATTAAACTTTATTCGAGAGCAACTTAATGAATAGATCAATGTTTTCAAAGCCACCCTAGGAAGATCAGGAAGGATCCGCGGCTGCAAATTATACCCCTCAGGATTATAAGAGAGGGATAAAGAAAATCTAACGAACCTATGGCACAAAGGCTTCCTGGAGGAAATGAACAAGCTCTCCAACAATTTGTCAATCCGAGTCATATGAGATTATGCAGTACTGCAAAAATAATTGGCAGATCAATAATTGTCTTTCATCGGGAGATAAGGATATCCTTGGTAATTCTACCTAGGTGTCCAAAATATGAAGGCATTCTCCGGTTTTAGCATCCTAAAGTTGAACGTTGTGGGTGGTGGAGATTGCAATCCATTGGCTGCTTAGAGAGAAATACGTCTGGAAGATACTTTAGGGTCCTTCAAAGCTTTTTAGACATTCACCTGTTTGGGTATCCCAAAGGCGGACGCCTTGGCTGTTAGTGGTAACTATCCGCTTGCTATCTGGTGAAATTGGCGTCCCACAAGCGAGTAGCTTGGTCGCCACTGATTTAAGCTTTTAAATGAGTTTTCGCTGTCTCGTCAAGAAAATATTTATTTTTCTAAAATTATAGCAAAGTTTATTATTTGCTTGATTAACATGCATTTTCAGAGGCTTAAAGAAGGGAAATTTTTACTTTTCTTAATCAAACATTGTGCTGGCTTTAAGGGGAATAGGCAAGGGGAGGTCGGTTTAGAAGGTAGGACTTCTTCTTCCTTTACTTACAAATAGGGAGGCAGAGGTTTAGTAGGCAGAAGTGTAAACAAATATTTAGAGGAATATTAATATTCTAATGAATTACGAGAAGTGAGGCTACAATCTATTAAGTAGCTCACTTCTAAAAAGCAAAGAAATTATTCTTGTGGTTTCATCCAAGGGAAAAATAACACATCTCTTATAGAATGAGAGTGGGTCATCAACATAACAAGCCGATCTATGCCAATGCCTACACCCCCTGTAGGAGGCATTCCTTGGCAAATAGCTTCAATGAATTCTTCATCTAAAGGAGAAGCTTCTTCATCACCAGCCTCACGACGCTGGGACTGCTGTTCAAGCAAGCTTCTTTGTAACTCTGGATCATTAAGTTCGCTGTAAGCATTGCAGATCTCTTGCCCCAGCACAAAACTTTCAAAACGTTCCACCATACCATTTGCCCGTTCTGCAGCCTCACGATGTAATTTACATAAGGGGGTGGTTTCAATAGGGTGGTCGATGATGTGATGGGGCTGGATCAGATGAGGTTCAACATGTACAGCAAATAGCGCGGCGATAAGTAAACCTTTAGACATATTAGCAAGTTTTTTTGGATCTACGTGTCCACTCTCAAGTAGCATGCTCCTCATTTCCTTCTCTGAGAGCTTTTCAACATCTATGTGGGCATAATGAGAAAGACTTTCTTTCATTTTCATTCTTGGCCAGGGGGCTTTAAAATCAATGGTTATCTGTTCTTTTGAATCTGGTAGAGTAGCTACAACTTTTGTTGTTCCATGCAATTCTATAGCTAGCTTTTCAAATAGGTTCTCAACGAGGCTCATCATATCTTTATAGTCCCAATAAGCCGCATAAGCTTCTAGTAAAGTAAATTCAGGGTTGTGATTGCGATCGATCCCTTCATTGCGGAAAACCTTTCCTATTTCAAATACACGATCCATTCCCCCAATGATCAGTTTCTTAAGAGGGATTTCCAATGAGATGCGTAAAAACATCTCCTGCTCTAGGGCATTTAAAGTAGTAGTAAAGGGACGCGCTTCTGCCCCACCATATATACTTTGCAATACAGGGGTTTCAACTTCCATAAATTTATGACTTTCAAGATAGTTGCGAATAAAACGTAAAATCTTGCTGCGTATGCGAAAGGTTTCTTGCACTTCCATGTTGCTGATCAAATCCAGCCACCGTTTGCGATAGCGAAGCTCTTTGTCGGCAAGCCCTGCATATTTATCAGCTAAGGGTAAAAGTGTTTTACAAAGTAAAGTTGCTTTATGGACAAAGATAGTCAATTCACCTTTATTCGTATGGAAAAGAAATCCTTCAATGCCGAGGATATCACCCAAATCTATTTTTTTCTCAATAAGTTTATAGGCAGAAAGATGTTCAGCGCCATCTTCACTTAGTTCAGGATGATAGCCGGACAATTCAGTAAGGTCTCGATTAAACATGACTTGCAGACGTCCAGTTTCGTCTTGAATATGGGCAAAGGCATTTTTTCCCATTGCACGAAAAAGTACCAATCTTCCTGCTATACGCACAGAAGGTGTCTTAGCTGCCATGGCATCTTCACTATGTCCAATATTTGCATGCTGATATTGTTCAATAACAGCCTGAGTTGAGTGAGTTGGTGCATAATGATGAGGGTAGGGATCGATTCCAAGGCTTCTTAGCTCAGCGAGCTTACGCGAACGATTTTTAAACTCTTCGTGATGCTGATAAGCTGGAAGAGAAGAGGTTGTTATGTTATCTTGAGTAGGATTCATATTTTTTCAACGTTAGTTTATATTTTTATTGCTTAGTTATAAAAAAAGAAAGCTTGGCTTTTTATTTCATGGCTTTTTCTTTAAAGAGGGACTCGTGCATTTGGGACTGACAAGTAGGCAATATATCTATTACCCAATTAAAGATAAAGAGGCGAGTAAGATAAGCTGGTTTAAGTGTCTTTGCAGGCTGTAAGGGTTAATTATTGAACGCTTTTTTCTTCTCTTGCACTTTAGCTTTATTCATTCGCTTGCTTAAATAGTTTTTTGCTACAATTTTGTATTTATCTGGCAGTGAATGCATAGCTTTAGGCTTTGAAAGAATCTTAAGAGATTTCCCTTTAGCTTAACGATAGCAAGGTTATTTTCTTGCTATCGGCTCTAACACCTATAATAATAGGTCAGACCAGCTTTAGCTGAATAAGGAAAAGTCTTAATCACTTTTCCTAGGATTGTTTAAAGCTTTTCCTAATCATGCTTGCTTAATCTTTATCTTTTAAGTTCTTTTTAATCGACTGTCTTATCGTACTTGACACCGGCTAAAATTTATAATGCTAGCCTTAATAGCTTAATAGCTTGTAAATACCTATAGTACGCTTCCTATTAGATCATAGCCGGCAACTTCCGTGATCTCAACTAAATATAATTCTCCAAATGCTTTAACTTTGCGGCTATCATTGATAATAATTTGGCCATCAATTTCAGGACATTGACCATAGAAGCGACCCACCATTAACAAATTGGTTTCGGGATGATACCCTTCGACGATGACCTTCAACTTTTTTCCCACATACTTGCTATTAGCTTTTTTTAGTACTTTTTGCTGAATTTTCATTAATTTACGATAACGTCTTTCTTTTACCTCTTCCTCTATCTGATTAGGTAGATCAAAAGAGTAAGATCCTGGTTCGCGGGAATATTTGAAAATCCCAATATTATCGAGAGGATAATCTTGGATAAACTGAGCTAGCTCTTCAAATTGGTCTGCTGTTTCTCCCGGAAAGCCTACAATTAAGCTTGTACGGATGACGATATGAGGGATTTCATTACGCAGCTTGGTAATCGTTTTAATAATGTCTTCTTTTGAAGTTGCGCGGTGCATAGATTTTAACACCACATTATTGATATGCTGGATTGGCATGTCTAAATAAGGGCAAATGCGAGCATCACTTTTGATAAGAGCAATCAATTCATCGGTGATTTCATCGGGATAAAGGTAAAGTAAACGTAGCCAGAACTTTTTATCTATGGCTAGCATGGATTGTAATAAGTCGATTAAGGCTGCTTGATTTCTCGAACCCATATCTTTGCCATAATCTCCAAGATCTTGGGCAATAAGAATAATCTCATGCACCCCTTCATTAAGCAAAAAATTAAACTCTTTTAAAATCTGCTCTTTGCTTTTACTCTTGAGAGGTCCTTTGATGGTAGGAATGACACAATAAGCACAACGCTTTCGGCAGCCCTCCGCAATTTTAAGATAAGCGTAATGTTTAGGAGTGGATAATTGGCGAGGAATCTCCCCATTCTCCAAAAAACTGCGTCCCTTGGAGACAAGTTTACCTTTTTGAGTAGCCTGGACAGCTTGCAATATACCTTGTACGTCCCCTGATCCTAGAAGATAATCGATCCCTGGGAATTGTTTTTCCATTTCCTCGTGATGAGTTTGTACCATGCAACCTGTGACCACTAGCTTGGCACTTTTTTTGCGCTGTTGTAAGGTATGCTTAACTGTATCCATGGATTCTTTACGAGAAGCTTCCAAAAAGCCGCAAGTATTGATGACCAAATAATCTGCTTGGGATAATTCCTGGGTAACTTCATAGCCTGCTTTCAACAAAATACCTAGCATTACTTCACTATCGACCAAATTACGAGGACATCCAAGGCTGATAAAATGAATTTTATTTCCATCGTAGTCAAAATGAAAAGTTCCTTCCTGAGAGGCTAAATTATCAAATTTATCATTAGCTAAGAGGCTGTCAGGGGAAGAAGGGGTTGCACAACATGCTGCTGCATCGGAACAACACGATTTAAGAGCTAATGGTTTTTTGTCTTTGGGGATCATAGGTAGCATGAATAAAATTCTCCAGGAATAAATAAGGTTATAAAAACTATAAAGGTTAATTGAATATATTTAAATCCAAATTTGATACATGTAAAAATTATCTTTAAAATGATAGAGGATTAGGTAAGCTAAATAATAAGCCGAAGCCTTATTTATTTATTCCCTCAATTGAAACTAAAGATTGCTTTTTTAATTTATTTTCTATTATATTGCGACTAAGCACTTACTAGGATCAGATCGCTCTATCTGCCTTAATTATAAACATTTAATCTGCAAACTTCTATTTACCTGACATAAAAAAATGGGGCGTTTGATGGCAATACGAATGGATAAGCCACTTAAAATAGGCTATCTGGCTTATTTTATCCGGGAGTAAAATTTTTATGGATATATTTACTGTAGCCACCGCAGAAGATCATTACTCGATTAGCCGCCTTCATTTCACTCCTTTAAGCAGTAAGACGCATCGACTTAGTCAAAAGTTAATGAATTTTTATCTAGAGTCTCGCAGCATAAATCTTATTGCTTTAGGATCAATTACTTGTAGTGTGGCAACTAGCCTTTTAGCTTTAGCTGAAACTGTAGCCGCTTTGGCCTATACTATTTTTCTTACCTCTTTAAATTTCTTATCATTTTGCCGCTCTGAACTGTTGCAAAATCATACCGTGCAGGCATGGGGATTTTGTATCCAGAGTTTTTTAATGATTCAAAGTCCTTGTTTACTAATTTCTCAACTTGATCATTTAGGCAAATATGATAGGATAAGGCATGAGCATTTCCAAAAAATTAAGAGTGCCCAGATAGCTCAATCACTAAGAGCAGCTTTTGATTTTATGAGTGATGATTTCAAAATGATCGAAGATTTTTTACCTTCCGAAGCTTATGGTTTTGCAGTAGCTGTAGAAGCTTTACCAGACTTAATCAATAAGACTAAGAAATATATGCCTATTCTCCGCGATGTCGCGCGAAATGAATTTGATCCTCAAAAGCTTGCTGATATAGATCGCTTTGAATTTATAGAATTTTTGGAAGACAAGAATGGACTTATAAACCCGCAGCAGCATTTAAAACTGCTGGCTAACATACCGGAAGATAAGAATGAGCAAAAAGAACTCTTAGAATTAATTACCCTACAGCTGTGCAAGCATCAGCAATATGCTTCATTTTTATTTGCTAATCCTATCTTTACACTAGAACAAATGCTAGAGCTAAATTTCCGCCTTCCTATTCGATTAAAAGAAGGAGAGAATTTTTTAAAACATAAAAATTTAAAAAAAACAAACTATAACCTTGCTTATCAAACGCAGTTCCAGGAAGAGACTAATGATGAAATCTATCAAATTTTTAATTTTAATGAGATCCCTTCACCTTCTATAGAGAAAAGCGAAGCAGCTTACGAAAAAAACCTGGAAGTATATATAAAACATTCTATTAAATATGTCCTGTCTTTTGAAAGATATATCAACATTTTTGGTGTCGAGCAGGAGGGTAGCTATTCTAAAAAAGAAATAGTTAAGGCCTGCATTCAAGATTTAGAGGCGGTTATTCAAATTAATTTACTAGCTATATTGCTAGAGTTGATAGCTTTACAAAAATATAGATATAAATGCCCTAGCCAAGAGCGCCAGCAAATAATTGAGCGGGCATTAATAGACTATGAGGCCATTAAAGATAATAATAAGGCCAAAAATTTATTAATACGCATGATTCTGCAAGATAAGGAATTTGAGATCGAGAAAGATTCATTTGTCGATAAGTGTACGGGTATTCAATATGAAATCGATAGTATCACTAGGCAGCAAGTACAAAAAGTTTTTCGCAACATTACAGTACTTGCTGATCATCTCCATTATAGAAAAGATTTAAATGAGATTACGTTAAAAGCCTTAGCAGAGGTGGAAGGTTGTGGGAAAACTCAAGCCTAAAGGGAATGTTTTTTATCATCCGAATGCCTAGCTCTTTTCTTCTAAAGAACGCTATTTCTAAAAACTTTTTTAATATAGCTACTAAGGTTTTAAAAGAATGTAGAGATAGGATTTACATCTACTCGCATTTTTACTGCCTGCAGAGAGGGATGGGTATGACGGAAATTTTCTAAGACCCGATTCAAAGCATAAACATTCGTGCAACAAATAAGAAATTGATAACGATAATGTCCTTTAACTTTCGCATATCCGGCAGGAATAATTTCATGCCATTTACAAATTTCATTTGAATGATCCATAAGCCATGAGCGGGTATAATGAGCATAATCAAAGGCCTTTTTTTGGTCAGGGCCAGAAAAGGTAATTTTAATTAGATTAGAAAAAGGAGGGTAGTTAAAAGCTTGCCTTGCATTTAGTTCTTCTTCAAAAAATTTTTCATAATCGTTAGCTGCCGCTAAACTAATCGTTGAATTATCGGGTAAGCTTGTTTGTAGAATCACTTCACCTGCTATTTGACCTCGTCCTGCTCGCCCAGAAACTTGTGTAATTAATTGGAAAACTGTCTCTGAAGCACGAAAATCGGGGAGATTAAGGGTAGAATCACAATTTAATATTCCTACAAGGGTAACGGAAGGAAAGTGAAGACCTTTAGCTATCATTTGGGTGCCGATCAATACGTCCGCTTTGCCACTGCTAAAAGTTTTTAAAAGCTTCTGATGGCTACCTTTATGCTTGGTAGTATCTGCATCCATGCGTACTGTACGAATGCCAGGGAATAAAGCATGTAAATTTTTTTCAATCAGTTCAGTCCCAACCCCTTTATATTTCATGGGGTGATCATGATGGCAATTAGGGCACTGCTTGGGAGGAGGGGTGAGTGTATAGCCACATAGATGGCAAGCTAAAGCGTTGTCACCTAAATGAAAAGTCATAGTGACATCGCAATGTTCACATTTGACTGCTTGCCGGCATTGTTGGCAGAGTAGGGTAGTATGGTAACCACGGCGGTTAAGAAATAAGATGGTTTGCTCGCCTTGTTCAAAGCGCTGCTTTATTCCCCCGATGAGCTTTTCTGAAAAATTTGTATATCCTTTAGCTTTTTCAAATTCTTTTGCCATGTCAACAATATGCATGCGAGGCATATTTGCTGTAGCAGCCCGTGTGGTAAGTTTGCTTAAAGTATATTTGCTAATCGAGGCATTATAGTAGCTTTCTAAGCTTGGCGTTGCACTCCCCAGAATGACTGTGCTATTACTCATTTTTCCTCGCATGACCGCTACATCGCGGGCATTGTAGCAAGGTTGTTCCTCAGATTGCTTATAGGATTGCTCATGTTCTTCATCTACGATAATAAGTCCTAAATTAGGAACTGGACTAAAGATGGCTGAGCGAGCTCCAATCACAATAGAGGATTCGCCCCGGCGAATTTTGTGCCATTCATCAAAGCGTTCTCCTTGGCTTAATTGATGATGAAGAATGGCAATTTTGTGATCAAAACGGCTGCGAAAGCGTTCGATAGTTTGGGCTGTTAAAGAGATTTCCGGAACTAACATGATTGTTCCTTTGTTCTGCATTAAAGCTTGCTCTATCGCCTGTAAATAAATTTCAGTTTTACCACTTCCTGTGACCCCGAAAATTAGGTGGGTTTCAAATTGATTTTTGCTAAGGCTGTGCTTTACTTTTTCAAAAGCTTGAGATTGTTCTGCATTAAGCTGTTTAGCTTTGGTCTTAAAATATTCTTCATCGATAAGGGGCGAACGATCAATCCGCACAATATCCATCTGTAAATAATTTTTATTAATAAGCGTATCTATAGAGCTACGAGAACATTTTGATATTTCCAGCAGTTCACTGAGTAAAATTCCTTTTTTTACTTGAAGCATTATATCAATGACTTCAGCTTGCGCGGGAAATCTTTTACGTATTTTTTCGCAATAAATTTTTAATTCCTCACGCGTTTTTTTACGTAGGACATAAAATTGCTGCTTATGCTGGATATCCTTGCGTACACTGGAAGGAAGCAAGATTTTGAAAACTTGGTGGAGAGGGGTGCAATAATATTTGGCTAGCCATAAAGCAAGTTCAAATAAAGGGGGAGTGATAAGCTCTCCGTCAGATAAAATTTTAGCTATGGGCTTTACGGAAGGAAAAGTGGCCTGGCTTTGTACCTTTAGGATATATCCTTTTTGAAATTGGCGGCGTAAGGGTACTTCAACACGTACACCTGGTTTAGCGTGCAAAGTAAACTCAGGGGGAATGCTATATTCCAAAGGCTTGTCAAGGGCACTATCGAGGATAACCGAGGCATATTGCGACATTCTAACCTACTTGGAAAGTTGCAAAGAAATAGAATTCCAGAGCTCGACTTTGCGGTGAGGCTCTTGAAGATATATATCTAAAGGGGCAAGCTCAATTATACAAGTTTTTTGGCTGGAGTCTAAGCAATTTTTCTCTATAATTTTTACAGCAACACCATAAACTATCTGAATAGCTTTACGTAGGTTAGCTAAGAATAAGACGTGGCGAGGCTCGGAAGATGCGTTTTTTAAAACTAATAATAGACAAGCTTGCGGGCCGTTTTTCCACATTTGTCTAACATTTTTCGCAGCTTCATCGTTTGGAATCTCCGTTAAAATCATTTGCTCGGGAAAGCGCTCGGCAAAAATTTTATGAAAATCTGAAAAATCTGAAGGGGGGAGAGCAGGTGCTAAAAATTCCAAATTAATAGCTTTAGGCACAAATCCTGCGCTGTCTGGCGAGGAGGAAGAAAGAGCTTGCTCGCTTGCCAAGTTGCTTTTACTATTGGCAGATAACACTTCAAGCGTATCTTTTGGATGTTTTTCATGGGTAACTACTGTAGAAGCATGGGTAACTACTGTAGAAGAGAGAGGAGCTGCAACTACAGATGAATCTTCCACCTTAGATGCTTCCGAAAATTGAGGCGGTAATACCTTTTTAATGGTTTGAGGTAAGCAAGAAGCTGCAAATAGGCGATAATCCATATAGCTAGAGCGGCTAACTTCTAAGAATGTCTTCGAAGGAAATTCTTGGATAAGGTAGCTTTGCATTTGCGCTATTAGGGATAAATATTCACTTTTTAAAGACGCCATTTTATTTTTTTTGTTGAAGTTCTTTCGCAGCTTCTAAAACTTGAGGCAGAAGATGATAATAGCCTCGCTTACTGTACTGTTTAATTATATATTTTTCTGCTGTTTTTAACCCTTGTGGAAACATTTTTGCAAAAACTCTTTTCACAAACGGTGCTTTGTAGACTTCATCCACAATTTGATGATTCTCTAATAGAAAAAACAGTATGGTTTCATCATCTTCAAATTGCAAGAATAATTTAGCAATTAAGCGTCCTATCTTATTAAAAATAGTTTGAATTTTTGGAATAAAGGGAGATACCAGTTCAGATAAGGGAGAGGCTGGTGATAAAGGCTTGTTTTCAACAATTTTCCAAACTTGATAGCAGAGTGAATAAGCTTTTTGGGCATGTAAATTTAATGTTTGCGCGGGATGCTTTTTGTCCTCATCATTAAGGTTAAAAGTTTGGCAACTACTTTGCAGCTGCTGGAGTAGGCCTTTATCCGCATAGCCAAAAAAGGAGGGAAAAAGATTTTTATCCTGATAGCCTAGTAGCCTAATGAGTGCTATGTTAGCGGCCTCATAGTTGTTGTTCTGAACTGCCATCTCAAAGCCTTTAAATGCTTGACAAGCTGCTAGGTATTCACTAACCATGAATTGAAATACAAGGCTATTGTTGTTTTGAAGGTGATAAGGGGATCGCATACCTGACTTGCTCTTTAAAGATCTGAGCTTATCAAAAAACTCACAAAAGGCAATAAGAAAATGCGCAAAAATATATTGAAATGCTAGAATTGCGCTTATTAATTTCTAACCCATCAGATCTTATGAAAAAAAATTTTCTTTGTTTTGTCATTGTTTGCATGACCTACATGCTTTGTAAGCAAGGGTATAGTGAGCAAGCTCTTGATCATCAAAAACCTCTCACCCACTTTTCTCCTGCCCTTGAAGAAGGTCTCTCGGAAGGTTTTCAAGCTCCTACTCATTCTACCCATCCTACTTCAAAAATTGAATTTCCTCCACAAATGGACGATAATGAAGGAGCTCGATTTTTTCATGAGCTTGTCAATATGTTAACCACGTTGGGATTAATTGTGGCAGTAGTTTTAATAGCTTCCTGGATCGTTAAAAAGCTGCTCAGAGGGAAAATTCATCAATTGAACGCTAGCAGTTTAATTAAAGTAATCGACTATCGCTCGTTAAGCCCGAAAACAGCCATTTATCTTTTAAAAATAAAAGGAAAAGAAATTATCTTAGCTGAATCTGTTAATGGAGTTACCCATGTAGGGGGATTTGAAAGTAATGAATTGGAGGAAAGTCTACCTTTATCATTTAAAGAGAAGATAGAGAGCAAAAATATTTTATGATGAGTCACACAAGCTTTAGCTTAATTTGTTTCCTTGGAAAAAGACCAAAAAACAAGAAATAAAAACTTACTTTTTTAATTTCAACTACTTTACTGTGTCTTGATGTTATTGAAAACTTATTTTCTCCTACTCTAACCATTAAGTTTATATTTTACTGCCGAGAAAGAGGTTTACACAAAAGGCAGAGGTAAAATGCAAAAAATAAGGCTTTCGATTTCCTAAATATTAGCGAATAGGATAGTATTGTTGAATTTACAAATGCCTGAAGAAGGGGAGATATGCAAAACAGACAAATTTTTATTTTCTCAATGTTCTATCTAATTTGTACTTGCTTTCTTTGTGCTTGTTATCGCTTGCCAAGAGAAGATGAATACTCTGTTGTTCCTTCTACTAATAATCCTGAGATTATTAGAGAAAAGCAACCAAATAATTTTACGCCCAATGTAGGTTTTTAAAAGTTTATGATTCCCCTCACTATTGATAGTCTTTACGAATACCTAATTAATAAATCTGTAGATGTAAAACATCAGCCAGAGACCAAGCAAATATATACTCTTTTTAAAGTGCAAAATGAAGCTTTTCCTCTTTTTATCGGCTTATTAAATGATGAGGAACTTCTTCAATTATTCGCTCCTATTCCTATCGCTCTTGAGGGTCAAACGATTAGTGAAGTTGCACGTGTTTTACATTTATTCAATAAAGAAATCGATGTTCCTGGTTTCGGTTTAGATGAACGAGCTAAAATCGTTTTTTACCGGACCATCTTACCGGCTAGCGATAAAAAGGTAGCAGGGGAAATCCTTAGTAATTATATTCATACTATTCCTCTTTTGATAGAAACATTCTTTCCTATAATCGCCGCTGTGGTCGCTGGTAAAGCTCGCTTTATAGATGTAGTCAAACAAGGGGAAGCTGCTAAAATAAGAAAATAAAAAATGTATAAAAGTATTTAAAGGTGGATATAAGTACTTGTTCTCAACCGAAGTAAACTCTTAGCTTCAACTGCTCTAATCTTTTTATTTAAGTGGTGCTAAGCTCGGTATTTTTTTAAAAAGAGCCGAAGGCTCTATTTTCCTTCTCTTAAAACATGTTAAGCTAATTACCATGATCAGTTGATATAATATCTTTAAATTTTTCAAAATGGAAAGTAGTTAAGAAAAATACAGAAAGATTTTAAGGTAAAATAATAACGTTAAAAGGATACTGCCTCATTATGCCAAGACGTGCTATTTTTTATGACACTGAAACGACAGGTATTAAAGCTGATAGGGATCGTATTATCGAGATTGCAGCTTTTGATCCTGTAAATAATATTTCTTTTGAGAAGCTGATTAATCCAGGATGCCCTATTCCTGCTGAAGCTACTGCAGTTCACAATATTACGGATGAGATGGTTGCCGAATGCGCCAGCTTTGCACAGGTGGGGCAAGAGTTTATAGACTTTTGTGAAGGCGATGTCGTTTTGATTGCCCATAATAATGATGCTTTTGATCTTCATTTTCTTCGTCAAGAGTTTGGGCGTCATCAAATTCAAATGCCCGCATGGTCATTTCTAGATTCTTTAAAATGGGCAAGACGTTATCGTCCCGATCTTCCTAAACATACTTTACAATTTTTAAGAGAAATTTATCAAATAGAAGCAAACAAAGCCCACCGAGCCCTTGATGATGTTATTGTCTTGCATCAAGTCTTCTCTTTAATGACGGATGATTTAGATATGGAAACCATCTTTAAATTAATCAATAAACCTCGCGAACTTCATCATATGCCTTTCGGTAAGCATCAAGGGGTTCCATTGAAAGATGTACCGCGTGATTATATTAAATGGCTTGCTAGCTCAGGAGCTTTTGATAAAGCCGAAAATACAGAATTAAAAAATTGCTTTGAAAAACTTGGCTACCTTTAACCATTTGTATATGTATGAAGATTTGTATCATAGGATGTGGCTATGTAGGAAGATCGGCAGCTATAAAATGGAAAAAGGAGGGACATGAGATTACCGTAACCACACGCTGCTTAAAAAAAGCGTCGGAATTAAGAAAGTGGATAGATCATGTTTATATTTTGGATGGGGATTGGCAAAAATTGCTAGAAAAACAAGATGTTGTTATCTTGGCTGTAGCTCCTGATAGCCCTGCAGATTATAAGTTAACTTATCTATGTACAGCTGAGAAGTTAGTGAAGGCTCTTAAAAATACGCATGTCTCTCATGTGATCTATACAGGCAGCTCTTCGGTTTATGGTGAGCAAGGAGGGTTATGGGTAGATGAAGAGACTAAACCTCAACCTACTCAAACAAATAGCAAAATTTTGTTGTCTACCGAAGAAATACTATTTCAAGCCACTACTTCCTACCGCCAAATATGTGTATTCCGTTTAGGAGAGATTTATGGGCCAGGACGTTCAATCGTAGAGCGCGTTAAACGTCTGTTAGGCACTGCTTGCGCAGGTACAGGGGATAATTTTACTAATCTTATCTATCTTGATGAGATTGTTTCCGCTATGGCTTATGCCAAGCAAAATAAGCTAGCAGGAATCTATAACCTTTGCGATGATTTTCATATTCCTCGTAAAGAGCTGTATAAGAAGATTAGTAAATTCTATGGCTGGCCTGATATACAATGGAATCCTTCATTGCAAAGTTCTTTCCATGGGAATAAAAGAGTTTCTAATAGAAAGATAAAGGCGGCAGGCTGGCAAATCAACAAGGAAAATAGTGGTTTGCGCAGCATTCTTCTTTAAAAGTGTGTTTTTGCGCTTAGCGATAAATGAGGAGAAAGGAGAGAAAGCCAAACAAAAGTAAGGAGGCGTTTTTAGAGCTGAAAGTAAGCGTATTAAAATTCTTATTAATCAATGATATCAGCGTCTACCATTTTCTGAATAAGTTCTTTAACTTCTTTTTCTGTATAAATACCATTAGCACATTTTTGTCCTACTATTTTCATCCCTCTTAATAAAGCTTGTTCGAAGTTGTGGACGTTGTAATAACGATTAAATTTTTTATCTTTGAAAATCTTTTGATGCTTAGGCCCTTCAGGCTTGTTCCAAACTTTATCTATCTTTATTCCATGATCTTTAGCATATTCCCTGGCTTGTAAATCTTCAAAGATTTCAACAAGCTTTTCAATATTTTTTTCCTTACTGAGATGTGGATTAATTTTCATTATTTCTGCCAGCGGTTCTTTCCCTATGCATTCGCTTTGTGATTCCGAGGCTACCCAATTATCGCACAGATATGTATAGCGAGCTTCTAAGCAATAATTATAGGGTGAAAATGCTTGGTTGAAGAATTCCTTTAAACGATCATTAGCCTTGGCTTTTTGATAAGTGGTGAAAAATAGTTTTGCAGAAGTTTTAATTAAAAACTTTATGGTCTCTTTAGACTGTTCGGTATGTAAGTAGACGCCTGTTAGATCGTAGATATAGGTTCCAGAATCATAAGAAGAATGTTTAAGATAATAATCCCACAGCTGGAAGCGTTTAGAGTAGATCTTGAAGAATCCGTGAATGGTTTGTTTGATATGATCATAAGCTCTTAGGTTGCCGGTATCATGAATGTGATCGAGGTCTTTTAGCATTTCTAGATAGAGGGCATTGAGCTTATTTGATACCAGGATCTTTTCCTGGGGAGGGGGAGCAATTGCTGTAGGTTTATTATTAGCAATTATAGGTAAAAAATTAAGAGGTTTAGCAATCGGATTAAAGAAGTTAATATGATTAAAATTAGGCCTGTTTAAAAGAGGTTTAAGAGGAATATTGGGGTTTACTTGCCCTTCCCAAATATTTAATAAGCCGGCTAAATATTTTTCCAATTTTATCATTTTTTCGTAAGTCATTTTCTTTTTTATATTATTCTTGCCATATTTTTTGCCTATAAACTGTTCTCTCCTTAAATAATCGTTAAATTTTGCGCGGCTGGCAAAATCCACGTAAAAATTATTTTCCTTACGATTGCTTGTGGTATACATTTCCACTTCTTTAATAAACTTTTCAAATGTTTTCCATATAAGCTCCTCTTTTCCCCTTAATTTTTTTTCTTTCTTCGCTTTAAAAGCATGAAGACGGTTCAATTTTGTTTGAAAATTTTTATCTTTTTCGTTAAATGCTTTTTTAAAGAAAAGATCAGTTATTCCCTTCCGGTGAGCATAACAATATTTTTTATAAAGAATCTGGGGAGCCTTTGAGATGGCTTCAATTGTCTTAGCATTGAGAGGTTGTTTTTCAAGCTTAAGGCCCGTTTTATCATAGATCAAACGGCGTATTGTATGTGGGGGTTCTCCTTGCAAAAATATCTTATTAATAGGGGAAAAACAGGCAGATAGTAAGCAAAAAGATTCGATGCTTTTTAAAATTTTATAAGTTTGCAATTCATTTTCATTAGCGTCTAATTCAGCTTTTATGTGGATAAACTTCTCTAACAAATTGGGTTCAATTTTCATATAGGTATAAAAAGTGTCTTCCAGTGTGTTTTCTAATCTACTAAGACTTATTCTCAGATGACACAGATTAGCAATCTTTTTTAAAAGGATGTAAAACCACCTACATAAAGGATGCATGGTATCACAAGGCTTAGTAGGAAGAGCATCTAAACGTTTAAGTAAATATTTAAGCTGATGGCTTTGTTGAAGGGTAAGTGTGCCTTTCGTAGGGTTTTGCAAGGTAGCACAACATATTAAAAGTAGCTTGCGTTCTTGCTGAGTTAAGCTTTTTTTTTGATTATGATCGCAATAGTTTCTTGCTTTATAAACAGCTCTGTAAGCTTCATTAATTTTCATTGTTTACTCCCTTTTTTAAGGGTAATTGTTCTCTTAATTTAAATAAATATTAATAAATTTTAGGAGAGCATCTCTGTAAACTTAGGATTACAAAATAGATGGCAAAATTTTTATCGCCTATTTATTTATAAACTAATTATTTTAATAAATTTAAAAGTTTATAAAATTTATTCAAAAAATTGAACCTTTTTTTTTATGATTTTAAGGGGGACAATAGATAAAAGCTATATATAAATGCGAGGAATAATAAAATAAGTTCCAAAAAGCCTACCCATGCAGATTACCTCCCCAAACATCCTTTAACCTATGCAAAATTTGGCTATCTAACAAGTTTAAACCTAATCAAGAGAAGTTTCAGATTTTAAGAGTTTAATTAAAAATGCGCTTTTTTTGAACTTAGCTGGAGTCATTTAAAAGCATGGTAAATAGGTGTGTCCAATAGAGGAAGAATAGGATTGTTAATTTAAAAACATCTAGAAGCTAACGAGGATTATAAGGGTATTTGATAAGCAAGGTAAACAATAATCCTATTAAAGAGTGCAAATTTCGCCCTTTTTTGCTTTCCCTTCTATTTTCTCAAGCTGCTTGCTGCCCCATCCAAAAAGCATGCTGCCGAATAAAAGTCAGTATGGCCGTATTTAAATTAATACGGCCATACTTCTTGAAAAATGGCCGTATTTAATTTAACATCCTTTTAAGTTACGAAAACAGGGCAAAGTTAAAGACAATGAAAAACACTCAAGATAAAAAGCTGGCCCTACTCCAGCAGTTAAGCCAAGAGGTAGAACCTATTAGCTTACCTCTTTTGCTTGAAAAACTAGGCAGCGGTTATGCCGAGCGAAGTGTACGAAGATGGTTGAGTGAAGCTGAAGTAAAGCACAAAGTCCCTGATTGAGGTTAAGCAGCCTCCTTTCATTAAAATTTTTTAATTGGCTGTGATTTAAGATTTAACATTTAATAAAACACTCGGATTAGCTTCTTTAAACTCTTGCAGGCCTTGATTACGGAGCCTACAAGCAGGACATTGTTGGCAGCCTGCTTTGGAAATCCCTTCATAGCAGGTAATCGTGGTATTTAAGAGGTATTCAAGAATACCTAATCGATAAGCTATTTCCAAGGTTTCCTTTTTAGTCATAGATACTAAAGGAGTTAAAATTTTAAAGTGCGGATTGGCTAGGTCTATACGCAAAATTTTCTGCTTAAGGTCAAAATATTCTCGAGAACAATCTCGATAGCCTGAATAGTTACCTTCCACGCCGATCACCCCTAAATAGATAGAGGAAGCTCCAAGATAATCCGCATAAATGGCTCCCAGGCGTGCCATTAATCCATTTCGGCCTACTACTAACGTATTGGGAGTAGTTGGCGGATCTTTTTCGATGGCTATCGCTTGGTTAATTAGCGCATTGGCGGTAATTTGACTTAAGCAGCTTAAGTTAAGAGTGGCATGCTCGACATTCCAATCTTTGCAAATTTTTTCGGCTTGTATAATTTCAGAAGCATGCCGTTGGCCGTAGCAAAAAGAGAGGCTAGTCACTGCGTCTTTTCCAAGCTCTTGTATGGCAAGCGCTAAACAGATAGAAGAATCCATACCCCCTGAATGAATAACAACTGCCTTCTTTTTTCTCATTTCCCCCTTAGGATGTTTGGTTGGCATGATACATATGCTCCCACATTTTTTTAAAGCCAGGGCAATTTTGTAGCAATTCCTCTTTAGTACCTTCGGCTAGTTTTTCTCCTTTTTCTAGATAGATAATCTTATCAGCGTCTTCAATGGTAGAGAGACGATGAGCAATAATGATTTGAGTGACTTGCCCTCGTAGTTGATGAATTGCATTTTTAATATGTATTTCACTAATAGCATCTAAAGCGGAGGTGGCCTCGTCCATAATAAGGATAGGAGCATTTTTAGCTAAAGCCCGCGCTATAGCTAGGCGTTGTTGCTGGCCGCCTGATAAATTTTTTCCTGTTTCAGCTAATTCTGTGTCATACCCATTAGGTAATTGAAGGATAAATTCTTCAGCGTAAGCTTTTTTAGCGGCATTTTCAATTTGCTGGATAGATAAGTTTTTTCCATAAGAAATATTTTCAGCTACTGTATCAAGGAAAAGAAAGGGTTTTTGAGGAACGAAAGCAATCTGTTCTCTTAGGGATTTCTGAGTAAAAGTTGTGATTGGCTTATTGTTAATACGTATTGTTCCTTGCTGAATGTTATACAAACGAGGAAGAAGATGAACAATAGTAGATTTACCTGCTCCGGTAGGCCCTACAATGGCTACTGTGGTGCCTTTTTCTACTTTGAAACTTAATCCTTTTAAAACCCAATCCTGATCATAGCGAAACCACACATTGTCAAATTCAATAGAATCTTCAAATGTAGCCATCGTTTCTGCCCCATCGACATCCCGGATGCAGGGAACTAGCTCTAGCACTTCGCACATCCGTTCAGCAGCGGCGATTCCGCGTTGAATATGGCTGTTTTCTTCAGCAAATTTTTTAATGGGCTCATAAAATATATATAACAAGCCACAATAAAATAGCACTTCAGGTATGCTCATATGGAGCACATACAAACCATACATAAGAGCAGTCGCTAAGAAAAACATTCCGATGGTATGGATAATTGGGCGAGAAGCAAGATCATAACATGCACTTTTTTTTTCAAGTGCAGCCATTTTTTGATTTTGATCTTTGTATTTTTTTAAGGAAAATTCCTCCATTCCAAACAGCTTTACAGTTTGAATACCAGCTAGAAAATCAATTATAACGGAAGCAAAGCGTTCTTGATTTTGTTGGATTTGCCTTGAAATGCGTTTAACACGTTTGGCTAGAAAAATAATAGGAAATACAATCAGAGGAAAGCCAATGAATATAATCAAAGATAGTTTCCAGGAGGTGAGAAAGCACATAAAGAGGGTAGTTAATACAGTAAAAGGCGTTTGAAGGTAGTTAACAAGGCAAGCATTGATAGCTTCAGCGATGGTTGAGGAATCACTCACTACACGTGCGGACAAGCTGCCAATATGATGATCATGGTAAAATTTTAATGGTAGAGTTTGAATATGTTCAAAATATTGCTGGCGCAATTTACTACTAACCCGAATAGCTAAGACTCGTGTCGAGAAGCGATGAGCAAACAGTGTAAGGGCTTTAAAAAAAGCAACAAATACTAAAAATAAAGCAAGGCTAGATAGATTTTCTTTAATAGGCAATATACGATTGATGCGGCGGGTAGCTTCTTCCAGAAGATTTTTATTTTTAAGCTTAGCCATAAAATGGTCGATCTCAGCAGAGGTAATATAGCCTTTATGATTGCTATCTAGCTGAGCGAAGCGTTGATGCAGCTCTACCGCGCTTATTTTATCAACTTTTTGCAAAGAACCCTCTTTTAAGGGAGCAAAAAGCTCAAATACGTCTGGCCCTTTCTTAGTGATTATTCCTAAAGCTAATATTTCTAATTGCGAGGCCACCGTGAGTAATAACATAGCTAATATAATAAATACTATGAGGGTAGCATGCACATATTTATCAAAAGAAATTTTAAAAATTTTTATCATGTTAATATTAAACCTAAAATCCAAGTTGTTATATTAGGGCTACATGCGATATAAAGTGAAAAACGAGAAGAGATTAAAGGTTATAAATTAAGGAGTCTTTTCTTATTGTTAAATAATGAGCCCATAAAAATAATTCTCTTTCTTTCCTATGATTCTATCTTTTTATCAGAGGTGTAGGTTGAGGCTAGTTTAGCTGTTAGCATGGCTAGTGAACTGGCCCATTTTGCGAAATTTAAGATAACGCTGTTCAAGCAAAATGTCTTTGGGAATGTGACGAAGTGTTTGCCATTGCTCTAGAATGAATTGCTGCATATTCATATAAGCTTTTTGCGGATCGTGATGCGCTCCTCCTAAAGGCTCATTGATGATGGCATCAATAATATTTAAAGGCAGCATATCTTCAGCATTCAATTTAAGAATGCTAGCAGCTTCTGTATTTTTCTTGGCATCTTTCCATAAAATGGAAGCACACGCTTCTGGAGAAATTACCGAATAATAAGCATGTTCCATCATGCCTACTACGTCGCCTACTCCCATGCCTAATGCGCCTCCTGAACAACCTTCGCCTATGATAGTGACAATGATAGGCGTATTTATACGTGCCATGGTGCGTATATTTAAAGCGATTGCCCATCCTTGTCCTCTTTCCTCCGCCTCTAAGCCAGCATAAGCGCCAGGTGTATCTAAAAATGTTACGATAGGAAGGTTAAATTTCTCAGCTAGTTGCATAAGCCTTAAGGCTTTTCTAAAGCCCTCAGGGTTTAACATCCCAAAGTTTCTGCGGACTCTACTTTCCGTATCGCAGCCTTTTTCCTGGCCCATCACCATACATTTCATGGGGCCGATTTTAGCTAATCCCCCTATAATCGAGGGATCATCTCCGTAGGTGCGGTCTCCACAAAGTTCATAAAAATTCTGACAAATATTTTTAATATAGTCGCTAGATTGAGGGCGGGAAGGGTGGCGGCAGATCTGAACGCGCTGCCAGGGAGTTAGCTCGGAATATATTTTTTCTTTAAGCTTTTCTAGTTTCTGCTCAAGTTTTTTAATTTCTGTATTAAAGATTGGATTATCATTATTTTGCTTTTTAAGATGCTCTATAGTTTTAACATATTCTTGAATTTGTCTTTCGTGGGGTAAAATGTCCAAACAGTCGCTCCCTAGTTAAAGGATTTTTTTCAAATTTATTCGAACAAAGTATAGAAAAAAGAAACTTAATTTGACACTACTTGTTGGCAATCTCAATGATCGTTTCAATGCTATTTTCGGCCTTAAAAAAATCCTTTGTAAGTTCAAGAGTGGTAGGACGAGAAATAATGATAGAATAAAGTTCTTCTATATCTTCAGCAGCCATACGGATACAGCCATCGCTTTCATATTTACTTAGACTATTTGTATCTTCCATCAGTGTGCCATTTTTTACTAGCCATGGCATGCCATGGATGCCCAAGCCTTTAGCTGGTGCTGTTGTTCCGTGAAGTTCTTTTTCAAAAGGAATCCAGCGTGTCCCAAATATGCGTATCATTTCTACTTTGGCGCCTTGATGGATTCCCATTATCTTAGGGCTATAGACTGCTACTCGCGAACCTAAAGAATATATTCCGAGAGGAGTCAATAAACCGGAACGTGCGGAAGGATCCAAACGTCCTAATCCTACTTTATAGGTTTTCACTAATACTTTTTCCTTAGTATTTATATCATAATAGTAGAACCACATCTGGCAGCGCGATAAGTCAATCAAAAGATGGAAATGAATCATTTTGTGAGGGTGTAAAATGTTGAAGCGTGCACCTTCATTTACATCTTGCTTAAGATAATCAGGCTTTCCATTGAGACTACGAGCGATAAAATGACGCGAGGTTTTATAGTGATTTGCATAATCTGATAGCCAAGCAGGTCTGCCTTTTTGCCAATTGACGCGGCTCTTATAAGTGATGGTCTCTACAATAGGAAATTTTGGACTAGTGGTATTAAAAAATTCCATCACCCTGTTTTCTTCAGGAAGCTGGGCTTTAAATTCTAATACCTTTTCAGGAGAGTTAAACGGGTCATTAGAATCTTTATCAGAAAATTCTCCATCCTTAGCTTTTAGAGAGGGGGCTGGAAGAGGAGAGGATGATGTTTGAGAAAGAGAGGAAAGGGCAGAGCTGGAAAAAGAATCACTATTTATCTCAATTTCAATGGGAGGAGGAGAAGAGACGGGCTCACTAATAAAGTCTGAGTGAGGAGGCTTATTTTTGAATAAAGCTGCCACACCAATGATGCTAAATAAAATAATTGCCGAAATGATTAATAATTTGGGTAAGGTCATGATAATGACTGCCTTTGCTTAATTGTAGGTAGAGTATAATATAGCAAAGCGCAATTTGGCCACTAAAACTTCTTAAGGTAGCTAAAAAGATAAACTCTATATTCCAAAAGATTATTTCATCTGCTAGATAAAGCAATGAAAGTCTTAGGATTTTTATACACTGACAAAGAAGCTGGAAAACAGATGCTTAGCTATTTATATTCTAAAAGCTTACAATAAGTGGATAAGGACGGAATTAAGGATGTACAATCCTCTATTCCTTATCCTATATCCTTAAACGATTGGATGATTAGATAGAACGAGGCCGTTCAATTAGCTTACGCATTTTCTTACCGGGAGTAAACTTAACGGCATTGCGTGCAGGAATAACGATAGGTTCCTCAGCTTTTTTAGGATTACGACCAATTTTTTGTTTCCGTTCGACCACTTCAAAGACACCAAAATCACGGAATTCAAGGCGATCCCCATCCGAGAGGCATTCAGTCATTTTATCTAGAAAAGATTGTATGACATGGCGTACATCATTAGGATGAATCCCTTTGTCTTGCGAAATCGAATTGATCAATTTCTTTTTTGTCATAGTACTTTTCTTGGTCATAGTTGTCATAATTTTAGAACTCCTTAATTGAATATGCGATGAGTTTATGGGCTAATTTTTTGTATTTACTTTATTACTAGCAAGCTTTTTTATTTTTTCTAGCCTTGCTTTCTTGGAAAAATTGTAGAACGCAGCTAAAAATATTTAAACCTTATGATAATCAATCAACTTTTCGTTTCAAGAAGATTCTTTACTTTAGGAATTATATTTTTGGGAATAGGGCTATTAGTCTAGAAAAATGTTAATTTTCAATACTTATTAATATCTTATTCTTTTTACCAACGGCTAACAACAGCAGGCGATTTGCTATTAAATCATCAGGTCGTATAATGTAATGCTCATCTTCCACTTTATTGTTATTTAAATATATTCCTCCATTTCGAGCCAAGCGTCTTGCTTCACTTTTACTAGGCAGGAGTCCTACTTGGCATATCAGTTCAAGCAATTTAGCATTGACGACCGTATTATTTTTAAGGATACGGGACGGCATATTTTGCGCCATTAATTCAAGTGCTGGAGCATCCAAATTAGCTTTGGCTCCCGGAGCTGCTGCTTCGGTAACCCCTAAAGCTATTTTAAAGTTTTCCTCTCCATGCACGATACGCGTTACTTCTTTAGCTAGGCGTTTTTGAGCCGTATTGGGTACGTAATCGGGTTGCTGCATTTGCTCTTGATATTTTCTGATTTCATCCATATCCATAAAGGTCAGCATGCGCATCATTTTAATGACATCGGCATCAGAAACACGTACTAAATATTGATAAAACTCATAAGGAGAAAGCTTATCCGCTGAAAGCCATATAGCTCCCTTTTCAGATTTTCCAAATTTTTGTCCATCACTGCGGGTTAATAGAGGAAAGGTTAAACCATAAGAGGATTGACCAACTGCCTTTCGAATGAGCTCTGTTCCTGCTGTAATATTGCCCCATTGGTCACTTCCACCTATTTGAACTTTTACCCCATAATTCTGAAATAAATGAAGAAAATCATAGCCTTGCAAGACTTGATAGGCAAATTCTGTAAAGCTCATGCCTTCTTCGGAAGTCATACGTCCTTTAACAGAATCTTTAGAAAGCATAGGACCCATTCTAAAATACTTGCCAACCTGGCGCAAGAAACTTACAAGCGAAAAATTTTTGAACCAATCATAATTGTTTAAAAAAACCGTTGCATTAGGACGACCATGCGCCTCAAGGATTTTTTCAAAATTTTTATGAATGCCAATAAGGTTTTTTAGTAATGTCTCTTCATCTAAGATTTGCCGCTCAGAAATTTTACCTGAAGGATCGCCAATCATGCCTGTTGCCCCTCCTAATATAACGAAAGGAGTGTGCCCAAAACGTTGAAACCAGGCAAGCCCCATCATGCAGATCAGGTGGCCCAAATGCAAGCTATCGGCAGTAGGATCAAATCCACAATAAACTTTTGTAGGCTGTGCTAATATATCTTTCAGCTCATCACTTGTGCAAGCTTCAATAAAGCCACGTTCGGCTAGAGTTTCTATTAAGCTGGGCATGTAAGTCCTTAAAAAGGGTAAGAATGGATGCTATTTTGAATTTTAAGTATTTTTCTGTCAATGAACTAGATGAGTGTATGAAAAAATTTATTCTTGCATGGCAAGATGATTTATAATGAGCGCCATTTTTCTTACATCGCTACTCCCCATTATGTAAAGCTAAATAAATCAGGGGAAGGTGGGTTATTTAGCTTAAAAAGAGGATGGATAGCGAGCAAAGAGCTAGCCACTATTGATGAAAGGGTAGAGGAGAGATACCTACAAAGCAGATTAAGAAGAAAAGAGAGCAAGCTTAATAGAAATGATAAAAAAGCTTGAAATTCCCTATCATGCGCTTAAATAGCTGTAAAAAGAAATAAGTGATAAGAGAAAATAATTTCATTAGCTAGAAGCAAATTCAGGATCTCTTCCTCCTCTCATAACGGTGGTGGTAGCTACCTTAAACTCCATAAAAGGAGGCCTAATCTCAAAAAGCCATTAAAAAATTTAAAGAATAAAGATGAAAACAAATAGGATCTTTAAAGCAGGAAAAGGACGCTTGTAAATCTCACTAAGCAAAGACAAAATAATTTTACATAACCCGGTTTCCTTAAAATGGATTATATATGTCTAGAAACTTGCAATCAATCTGAAACTTTTCGTGTAAATGGGTAGCTAAAGCTCTAGGTCCAATTTTTTCAGTCGCAGAATGTCCCATAGCAAAGAAATTAATCTTTTCCTCATAGGCTTGGCTCCAGGCAGGTTCATCAAAATTGCCTGAGATAAAGCAATCTAATTTTTCATCCGCAGCGTAGGATAGGAATTTATAACCGCCTCCTGCTATTAGGCCTACAGTTTCAATTTCTTCTTTCCCTCCTAGAGCTAGATGAGCAACATGGTCATAATAATCTTCTAGCTTTTTTCGAAAATCTAGACGGCTCATTTTTTTCAAACGGCCCTTAACTCCTAAACATAGGCCGTTAGCTAAACCAAAGGGTTGAAGATTATCCCATCCCATTTCTGTGGCAGCTCTCCAATTATTGCCCCATTTACAATGGATGTCTAAGGGAAGGTGATAGGCGATTAGAGAAAGATTATGCTGGCATAGCAAAGCTATTTTATTTTTTTTTATTCCTCGGATTTGATAGCTATCCTGATTCCAAAATAGGCCATGGTGGACTAATAAAGCATCTGCTTTCCAGTGAACAGCAGCTTGAAGGGTTTCCAAATTTGCCGATACAGCGGTAGCTAATTTTAAAATTTCTTTTTTTCCTTCGACCTGTAAGCCATTTAAACCATAATCCTTGATGGAGCTAGGCTCTAAAAGTTTATCTAAGTAAACACAAAGTTCTTGTAATGTAATCATAGGCCTACTAATAATGCGAATAAACTTTAAAAGAGATTATAATGTCAGATAATAATTTTATCGGCCAGCAAATTGCGAAAAAATCGGCCGGCTTTGCGGCGGCAAATTTGGTAGAAAACGGAATGACAGTAGGATTAGGTACTGGTTCTACCACAGCTTTTTTCATTGAAAAGCTTGCTCAGCGATGTGAGGAGGGCCTTAAAATTCAAGCGGTGGCTACTTCCTCTCAATCTCAAAAGTTAGCATTAGAAAAAGGCATTCCTTTAATTGATATCAATACTCTTTTTTCTATCGATCTAACGGTGGATGGAGCTGATGAAATTGATGCTAACAAAACAATGATTAAAGGTGGGGGTGGCGCGCTACTAAGAGAAAAAATTGTGGCTAGCATGAGTAAGGAAATGGTTATTATTGTGGATCAAGCTAAACTTGTTAAAAAGCTTGGACAAGTTCCTTTGCCCGTTGAAATTGTTCCCTTCGCTTATCCGGCAACTATTTATCGCCTTGAACAGCTAGGTTATCAAGGTAAAATAAGGACGCATGATGAAAAAAAGCTGTATTGCACCGATAATGGAAATTATATTTACGATATTTATTTCAAAGAAAAGTTAGAAAAAGCTGAGCAAGTGCACCAACGACTGAGCGAAATTGTAGGTGTGGTAGAATCTGGCCTTTTCATTGGTCTAGCGGGAAGAATTATTGTGGGCTATAATGATGGAAAAGTGAAAATTTTTACGGAATTAAAATAATCGATATTTTAGGATTTTACCCTCTTTAGTGAAGATGAAGGCTTTTTGCATCGGTTGGCCATATGGGAGGAAGGGATAGCAAGCCTTTTTCCAGAAGAAAAGAAAGACAGATAAAAGAGAAAATCTTTAGAATACCAACTTAATAGATTTACAGCTTAAGGTTAATAACGGTTAGTTTTTAGATCAACGAGGGAATCTCCTCTTTTACTCAGGATTTATTATTTATGCTTTCTGAACTTATTCAACTTTCCTTTGATAAAATCATGCAAACTCGCTCTTATACGGTAGTAATCTTGAAAGGGCAGGGAAAAAAATTTGCTATCTATACTGATCCTGCTATTGGCCGTAATCTTCAAATTTTTTTAACAGGCGCGGAGAAAGCTAGACCCCTTACTCATGATCTTATTAGTTATATTTTCCGAGGGTATGAAATTAGAATTAAACAAGTCGTTATCAATGACATCCAGGATACCACATATTTTGCACGCCTATTTTTAGAACAAGATGCAGGGGTAAGACGCCATATTGTAGAAATTGATGCTAGGCCTAGCGATTGCATAACTCTTGCATTAATGAATAATGCTCCTGTTTTTTGCACACGCGAAGTTTTGGAAAAGACCTTGGCAATTGAGGAAGAATGAACGTTTAATCAATCAATATTTAATATTAAAATTGTTTTTAGCTAAAGCAATTAGGCTAGCAACAGCCTCTTGGGCATCTTCACCCTCGGCTTCTATTTGAATTTTAGAGCCTTTAGTAGCGGCCAGCATCAGAATACCTAGTAAAGACTTAGCATTCACATAACTTTTTTGGTAAATGAGATGGACTTCCGATCTAAAACTTGTAGCGCATTTGACAATTTCTGTTGAAGGCCGTGTATGCAAGCCTCGATCATTTTGCACGACAAAAATTCCTGTATATCTCTTATTATTCGTAAGTTTGGCCATATTCATTAACCTTGTTTTACAATTAGCTTGATTGTCATGCTATCACCTTAAGCTTTTCAAGCTGCCCTTAATTTAATTAAAAATATTCCTGCCTCCCAAAAATGGATACGCCCTAATTAAATATTCTGCAAATAAAATTTTTTTCTCAAGGGCTTGTTTTAACATAAGCGTTTATTGATTAATAACTTAGAGGGAAAAAAATATCGTCTTTTTTTTGTCGTCACATTCTAAAGAGAAAGACAATTAAAAGTTTTAAGAACCTTCATAAAAAAATTAAAAAATATTTTAGCATATTCGTTTAGCCATGAATATTTTATGTTTAAAAAGAAATTTTAAATAAATTTTTAATAGTATTTTTAGTTGCTAGCCATTAAAAAAGAGATTAAGAACAAGTTTAAAGGAGTAAGGTTATGCTAAAGTCTATATGTTTTTTTCTCGGAGTAGCTTGCTTAAGTCTAACGCCCATGTTGGGTGCAGGATTAAAGATTAGCCATCGCTTACATGCCATCCATTTTGGCCCTGGGCCCACAGGCGATCAAGGGCAAGAGGTAGAGGAGGAGAAGCGGCAAAATCTTTATGCCATTAATTTTGGCCCGGGGCCTGATGGAGACCAAGAGGTAGAGAAGGATAAAAATGCGGATGAGATTGTTTAAGGAATAGCTTTATTATTTTTCTACAGATCAATACTAAAATTGAGAAGATAAGAACTTTACTTTGCATCCATTAAAAATAATTATAACAAATAAAAATTAGGTTGATAGATTGATGGGCATTATTTCACGGATGGGCAATTATTGTAGTGAGCGATCTTTCGCACGTATAAATGATGATCTTTCATTCGAAGAGGGTAGCGACGAGGATAGTGCCCAACCGTACAGAAGGATAGAGGCTGGAAGCTTAAATCAGGCTCTTGGCAATCCCTACTATCCAATTTCTAATGAAGAAAATGAGAGTGAATCTGAAAGGGCAAATAATGGTATTGCTCCTTTAAGAGAGAATGATTATGCAAATAGCTGTAAATCGGCCTGGACAACAGTCTTACCTTTACTGTATGGATTGTCTGCCGGCATTATAGGTGCAAATGCAGCAAAATGGGATAATCGGCAAGTTGAAATGCTGAGTGCTGCCGGATTAGGTGCTACTTTACGTATCTATTCACACTATTGCTCTTCTGGAAAGATTGCACGATGGGCCCCTCCTTTTTTCGCCAGTGTAGCGGCAGAAGGCTTATTTGCGCTGACCAATTTCTATCTTAATTTGGATGATATAAGCCAAGAGGGAAGATTATTGTCCGGCTATGAAGAGGCTCTTAAAACTCTTGTTCGATCGATCACCTATGCTTCCACTGCTTTTTTTGTCACTCATAATATTTTAGCAAAACCTAAAGAATTACCTTCCCAGGATTCTGATCTACGTACTAGGCTTCTTATTTTAGGAAGATCAGCTAATAAAGTGATTTTGGCTGTTCATTATTTAGCTTTGTTTTCCTTGGGGGCAGCTCTCATAGTGACTAGCCAACAAATGCCAGAAAATTCTAGAAAAATTCTTCATTTAGATTTTGATGCAGGCATTTTAACTTTAAGTTATACGGCAGCTAATTTCATTTTCAGGTGTGGCTTAAAGGCTCATGATTGGTCGTTAGAAAATAATAGTTCCTACCGAGGATATTTTCAAGGCCTTGACAGAGAACCCACAGCACTTAAGAATAGGATTTTGATCCTTGCCAGAAGAACTCTTGAAACTTTTAGCGGAGTTTTGCCAGGATTTTTATTTCCCTTGAATGCCTCTCTTTCTTATGGTGCTCTTGGATGTCTAGGAGCTGCTACACGTGTTCTTCAAGAGAGAAGCTATGAAAGGTTGCATAGCTACACGAGAGTTACACCTTTAGAAATCACAGCTAGAAAGGCTGAATATGTTAAGACGGGCGTTTTGTCTATCGCGCTTTTAGCTTTTACAATCGCATGCATGATGACCAATGATTGGCATACGGGTTCAGCAATGCTTACGCTTGGTTTAACTTCTGTAGGAGGATACTTATCAAGTAAGGCTGTGGAACTTTTGATTAGCCAGCGAAATTTGGACAATCGAGTGATCAATCAACTTGATTTTGAATTAAACGTTAATAGCTACGGGATCTTGTTCTTATATCTTTTTCTCCATACCAAGTTTATGCTTCTAAATTCTGATGTGGATGTATCTAGTGGTTTTAAATATGCTCTATTACTTTCTATGTATGGATTGCTAGGATTCAACCTAGGAAATAATCGTGCAAGATTTGGTAGTGTGCACAATTTAAATCCCGAAAATGCTTCAAGCTTTGCGCTAGCGCAGGCCGCTAATAATTGCATGGAATATAGAAATTCTCATTGAGAAAATGTTTTTTCGTCAGAGCTTACAAAAGTTTGCCACTCTTTTTCTTCGTTTAACCCTAAATAAAAAACAAAATCTTTTACTTATCTAATCAATAAATAGATAAGTAAAAGATTTTTTTTACATATTGGTTTAAATCTGAGCTTTTTATATTTAACTATAGGATAACATAACTTTTTTTACTTGTAATTTTTATTTTAAAGCTTTAAGAATACCTGGAGGAGTAAGCTTTAGAGCGAGATGGTCGGATGGTATTTTAAGTTTGTAAGTTTTTTTGCCTGATCTATTTAAAGTTTTTAAGAAGTTTAAACATCTATACCTCGCTTCCGGCGATGTGTTGTTTGTTTCTATGCTTTGCAAAGAGGGAAATAGGAATCAAAGCATGTAATAGAGCCAAATTTTTCTCTCTTTCCTGAAGTTCATAAAAAGGGGTGAGAGCAAAAAGCTAGATGTTATAACAAACTTGACTAAAGGTTTTTTAAGGTTAAAAGGTAAAGACATTCTGCTAATTATAATCTCTTCTGACAACAGGGATAATTTCAATAATATTTAAAAATTAGGTTTTTATATTTATGAGCATCAGTTCATTTATTAATCGTTATAGGCAAAGGCCTCTTGAAAATCATTTTGATTCTGACTTGGAGAACAGTGATGCCGAAAGGGCTGCTTTTCCTTATACTTCATTGGAAGGAGGGAGTGAGACAGAAGATTTTTTGTCTCCCCATCCTCCTGCCATCAATAGTGACATAGAACGTTTTTCTTCTTCGGATGAAGAAATTTCTGTAGGGCGTGTTGCTTCTCGTTCGATAAAGAAAAAAGCCATTAAGCGGTCTAAAGTGACTAAGCTATCTAGTATGTGTAAATTAACATGGCAGACGACTCTCCCTTTTCTGCTTATCAGTTCCACCACATTGACTGCATTAAATGCTACAACCTGGGGCAACTCCCCTGTAGAAGTCTTAAGTGCTGCTGGATTGGGAGCTACCGTACGTCTTTATTCACATTATTGTACGCCCAAGAAAGTCGCTCAATGGGTAAATCCTTTTTTTGCCAGTCTTGCAGCGGAAGGCTTATTTGCCTTTACCAATCTCTACCTTAATTTGGACGACATTTGTGAAGCTTTAAATATTTCTTCCAAGGATGCCTACCACATGAAAACGAGTATACGTGTGATCACCTACGCTTCCATGGCTTTCTTTGTGGCTCATAATATTTTAAACAAACCCAGAAAGCTTCCTAAAAATGAATACCCTTGGGCAAGAGAAAATCGTAAAAGGCAGCTTATGTTGGGAGGAAAAGCCAATAAATGGGCTTTAACCGTCCACTATTTAGCTCTAGCTTCTTTTGGATCGGCACTTATCATTGCTAGCCAACAAATGCCAGAAAATTCTAAAAAGATTCTTCACGTGGATTTTCATGCAGGAATTTTAACTTTAAGCTATACAGTAGCTAATTTCATTTGTAGATATGGCTTAAAGGCTCACGATTGGATGATGGAAAACCGCTATAAATATAAAGAGTATTTACGCGAAATAGAGGATCATCCCAAGACACTCAAAAATAGACTTCTGAGTGTTGGAAGAAGGACGCTTGATACAGTAGGTAAAGTTTTACCAGGTATTCTATTTCCCTTTAACGCTACTCTTTCCTATAGTACTTTAGGTTGTTTAGGAGCCGTTACCCGCGTTTTGCAAGAAAGAGATTATGAAAGATTAGATAGCCAAACAGGTGCAAGTCGTTTAGAAATTACTGCTCGAAAAACAGAGTATGTTAAAACAGGTGTTTTATCGCTGGCACTTTTAGCTTTTACAATTGCTTGCATCATGACAAATGATTGGCATACAGGTTCAGCCATGCTTACACTTGGTTTAACTTCTGCAGGTGGATATGTAACAAGCAAAGCTGTCGAGCTCTTAATTAGCCAGCTAAAGTGGGATAATCGACTAATCAATCAACTTGATTTTGAATTAAACGTCAATAGTTATGGAATTTTATTCTTGTATCTCTTTCTTCATACAAAATTTATGCTTTTGAATTCTGATGTTGCTGTTTCAAGTGGGTTTGAATATATGCTATTGCTTTCTATGTATGGGCTACTAGGATTTAATCTAGGAAATAATCGTGCTAGATTTGACAGCATACGGAATCTTAATCCAGAAAATGCTTCACCTTTTGCCTTAACGCAATTAGCTAATAATAGCATGGAATATGCTCTTAAATAAAGCGTTTAAGCTGAGAAGTGAAAGAAATGCTTTTTAAAGTCTTATTCCCTTTGAAAGCATAAGGGTTGAGGAACACTTTGCCATTTAAATAGATATCTTTTTAAGTGGCAAAGTGACTGATAATTTTTTTAATAACACCTTTTAAAGCAACTACGTCTGTTTAGCCAAAAAAAATTAACCTTTTTCTAAGCTGACTCTTCCCGTAAAAACAAGTTTTTTATCAAGTGTATGACTACATAAAAAGTTGCTCAGAAGCGTGTAAACAAAGTTTTGCTTGAATAGCAGGTGGAATGCTCTCTAATATTTTCATTCCTATGCACTTGCAGATTTTATCTAAGTAGCTTCATATCCGAGATAAATATCTATAAAGTTTAACGGTGATAACTTTTTCTGGGGAAAAAAGGATCTGAGGATAGGGGTGGTTAAAATTGGGAGAGCTTAGCAGCAAGCTTAAATATAGATAAAGTGCAACGTAAAGCGTTAGTATGGCGCCAAAATTTCAACAGCCGTTTTTTAAATTTATAAAATATATTTTAGAACATTAAACAATCATGCCTTATCGAAAATTAATGGTTTTTGAGGGAAGGTATCTTTTAAATAAGGATTTTCAAAGAGTTGGAAAAAGCCAATTTTCAATCGGTAAATTGCATTTTGCTAGCCCCCCTCAAATTATAGAGGCCTAAAAATTTTTCCTTCTATCGTTAATAAATAGCATCGAAAATTTAAATTGCTTGGACTCTTAAGAGAATGCAAGAATTAGCGCCTTCTTACCAAAATAGGAATAGACTTTGATCAATTTATTTAGCTAATAATGATGGCCGATGAATACTTTCAGCCAGCATTTTGAAAAAAAAATCCCACAGTTTTTTTTCTAAAAAGATTGACTTAATCCTCAAAGTTATCAACAAATGATAAGAGTAGCTTTAAACCCAATTAAGTTAGTTAAAGCTGAGGCCGATTTCGTTATTTCATTCTTATGTCTACTTTCATCCTATTTATAATCGCTTCCCATCATGCTGTACATACAATTCGCGAATATGTATATTCAAACCTTTCATTACAAAAGGTACAATATGCTAAAAAAACGTTCACAAGTAGCTAAGAAGGACTGTTGGAATGTAGAATCTCTTTATTATTCTTTAGCCGATTGGCAAAAAGATTTCAGCTCAGTAGCTGAAATAGATAAATCTCCGCATTGGCCTCAATTGGCTCGCTTTAAAGGTAAGCTAGGAAAAGGTGCGCAAACTCTTAAAAAAGCTTTGGAAGTGCTTTTTGATATTTCTAGAAAGCTTTCTAAGCTATATACCTATGCACACTTGCGTCATGATGAAGATATTACTAATGATGAATATAAAGCAGCTTTGGCTAAAATCACTCACTTACACCATGCTTTTAACCAGGAAAGCGCCTGGTTTGAGCCAGAACTTCTTGCTTTGCCAGGTATAGAGTTAAAAAAGTTAATGACAGCCGAGTTTTTGAAAAGCTATCGTTTTTACCTAGAGAAAATAGTTCGGCTAAAAAAATATACCTTATCGGCAGAAAAAGAAGAGCTTGTCGCTTTATCGGGGGAGGCAATGTCTACAGGAGTTAAAGCTTTTTCTGCGATCAATGATGCGGATTTTAAATTCGAAAAAGTGAGCGATAGTAAAAGAAAAAAGCATGAATTGACGCAATCTTCCTACGGAGTATTCATACGAAATTCAGATCGCACTTTGCGGAAAAATGCTTTTGAGCAGATGCATAATAAATATATGCAGCATGAAAATACCATGTGTGAATTATTAAATGGAAATGTGCAAGCTCATATTTTTAATGCTCGGGCCCATAATTTCCAATCATGCTTAGAGGCTTCACTTTTGCCAAAAAACATCGACGTAAAGGTTTATCATTCCTTGATCGCTGCCGTAAATGCAAATATAGGTGTTCTCCATCAATATATTCGTTTGCGAGAAGAAGTTTTAAATTTAGGACCTCTTCATTTGTATGATATGTATGTTCCTTTAGCTAGTCACCTAGATATAAAAATGAGTTATGAAGAAGCAGAAGAGGCTGTAATAGAATCGGTTGCACCTTTAGGTACAGAGTATCAGAATATTTTAAAAAGGGGGCTTTTAGAAGAACGATGGGTAGATCGATATGAAAATATAAATAAGCGCTCTGGAGCCTACTCAAGTGGTTGCTACGATAGTATGCCTTATATTTTGATGAATTATAAAGGACTTATAAGGGATGTTTTCACGCTTGCTCATGAAGCAGGTCATAGTATGCATAGCTACCTAAGTCGTAAAAATCAACCTTATCAATATGCCGATTATCCTATTTTTTTAGCAGAGGTAGCTTCTACATTTAATGAGGACTTATTAATGCGTTATCTGCTCAAAAAAGCTCAATCTAAGGAAGAGAAAATATTTTTGCTTAATCAGCAAATTGAAGATATTCGTGCTACTTTATTCCGTCAAACCATGTTTGCGGAATTTGAGCTTTTTATTCATGAAAAAGCCGAAAAGAACATTCCCCTTACCCCACAAATGCTTAAAGAGCAATTCTTCAAACTTAATGCTCATTATTTTGGCCCTGCAGTAATCGATCGTTTAATAGAGTACGAGTGGGCAAGGATTCCCCATTTTTACTACAATTTTTATGTCTATCAATATGCTACAGGCATCAGTGCCGCTCTGGCCCTTTCAGAAAAAGTATCCCACGGGGGTAAAAAAGAACGAGAGGCTTATCTATCTTTTTTGAAAAGCGGCTCTAGTCAGTATCCGATCGAGTTGTTAATAAAAGCTGGAGTGGATATGCGCTCGTCTGCACCTGTTGAAGCAGCCATTCATAAATTTCAAGAGCTGGTACAAGAATTAGCTTTTTTACTAGGCAAAAAAAAGAGCGTAGCCAAAAAAACTGCCAGAAATAAAAATTAGAGATTTTTAGCACTTTCTATTGATGATTGCTAAATTTAGCTTGCGAAAATTTAATCTCTTAAAATATAGTGAGGCTTCTATCCTCTGGAACATGTATTTAAATCTTGCAAAGTAGGGAGTTTTTATGGAACAGACACAAACAAAAGAACAACAAATCTTGAACGTCAAATTTAAGCCTCTAGGTAACAGAGTGCTTGTTCGTCGTCTTGAGCAGGAAGAAAAGTTGAAAGGTGGCATCATTTTGCCGGACAGCGCAAAGAAAAAGCAGGAGCAAGCCAAAGTTGTAGCGATTGGTACTGGTAGAAAAGACAAAAAGGGACAGTTGATCCCTATCCCTGTAAATATAGGCGATATCATTATTATGGAGAAATATTCAGGCCAAGATATCAAACTAGAAGATGAAGAGTATGTCATCTTAAAAGCAGATGATATTATTGGTATTGTAGAATAACATAGGTTCAAGGAGAAACAGATTATGACTGCGAAAGATATTAAATTTAAAGAAGATGCTCGTCAAAAAATTCTTAAAGGTGTACGCATTCTTGCTGATGCCGTAAAAGTCACACTAGGTCCCAAAGGACGCAATGTGATTATTGATAAAGCCTATGGAACACCTCACATTACCAAAGATGGTGTGACTGTAGCTAAAGAAATTGAGTTGGAAGACAAGCATGAGAATATGGGCGCTCAAATGGTGAAAGAAGTAGCTAGTAAGACAGCTGATAAAGCTGGAGATGGTACAACTACAGCTACAGTGCTCGCTGAATTCATTTATGCCGAAGGTCTTCGTAATGTGGCCGCTGGAGCAAATCCGCTTAGTTTACGCCGTGGTATTGAAAAAGCTGTCAAAGCAGTCGTTAAAGAATTACAATCCCGCAGCAAAAAAGTTCAAGATTCTAAAGAGATTGTTCAAATAGCCACTATATCTGCCAATAATGATCAACAGATTGGAGAAATCATAGCTAAAGCCATGGAAAGGGTGGGGAAAGATGGAACCATCACGGTCGAAGAAGCTAAAGGTTTTGAGATGACGCTTGATGTAGTCGAAGGAATGAATTTTGATCGAGGCTATCTTTCTGCTTATTTTATGACCAATCCGGAAACCCAAGAGTGTATATTAGAAGATGCTTTTGTGTTAGTCTATGAAAAAAAGATTTCCGTTTTAAAAGAATTCATTCCTATCCTGCAAGCTTGCGCTGAAAGTGGAAAGCCATTGCTTGTTATTGCTGAGGATGTGGAAGGAGAGGCATTGGCTACCTTAGTAGTAAATCGTCTGCGCACGGGCCTAAAGTTTTGTGCAGTAAAAGCTCCAGGATTTGGCGATCGCCGTAAGGCTATGTTAGAAGATATTGCGATTTTAACAGGGGCTCAAGTGATCAGCGAAGAACTTGGAATGAAGCTCGAAAGTACAACACTAGAGATGCTAGGACGTGCTAAGAAAATTATTGTTAATAAAGACGAAACAACGATCGTTGAAGGCATGGGTGATAAGAAAAAGATAGAGGAACGTGCATCGCTTATTAAACGTCAAATTGAAGAAACGGATTCTGATTACGATCGTGAAAAGCTACAAGAACGATTAGCTAAGATATCTGGTGGCGTTGCTGTCATCCGTGTGGGTGCGGCTACTGAAGTGGAAATGAAAGAAATGAAAGATCGTGTCGATGATGCTCATCATGCCACTGCAGCTGCAGTAGCGGAAGGTTACTTGCCTGGTGGAGGTGTAGCTTACATACGCTGCGTACCTTCAGTGCTAAGCTTAGCAGAAAGTTTAGAGGGTGACGAAAAAACTGGCGCTAAAATTATTGCCAAAGCATTAAGTGCGCCACTTCGCCAGCTAGCAGAGAATGCAGGCCAAGAGGGTCCTATCATTCTTCAACAAGTAGAAAAATTATCGGATACCCAAGGATATAACGCTTTAACGGGCGAATTTACCGATATGATCAAAGCGGGAATTTTAGATCCTACCAAAGTTGCTCGATGCGCATTAGAGAATGCAGCCTCAGTAGCTGGCTTGTTAATTACTACAGAAGCTCTCATTGCCGATGTTGTAGATGAAAAAGCTGCTCCTGCCATGCCTCCTGGAGGGATGGACTACTAAAAAATAAAAGCGGCAAAATAAATTGCCGCTTTTTCTTGCCAAATATTAAGCTTATTATGTAATATACCGCTTTCTGATCCGGAATAGCTCAGCGGTAGAGCAGTGGACTGTTAATCCATTGGTCGTAGGTTCGAATCCTACTTCCGGAGATTCTTTGGTTGAAGTGATGTTGCCAGGAGCAGCAAAAATGGCTCACGCAGCGTCACAAGCAATCTTTTTTCTTTCAATTTCAAGTTCGAAAAAACTAAATTTAACAATTGTTGTTTTTGTTCATCTTCCACCTCCTGAAGAGGTTCTTTGCTCGTTTTGCCAAATCCAACTCTATTCTCGCCGTGATTAGACATCTTCTATGGGTATTGGCATGTACTTTCATCTTTGAAATTATCTCGCACTGTTGTCTCTTATATTCTTCGAGCTTGGAATGATAGGTGTCAGAATCAAGCGCTCTATCCAGATGCATATCAATGAGCTTAGACGGCTTTGAATATGATCTAGCTCTTTGCAAAGTGTGTCTTAGAAATGTTTAAAAAATTCTTGTTCATGCGCATAAGATTTTTTAAGATAGGTTACAATCTCTTCAATTGCTACATCGGGTAGCTGAAGCTGGTCAAGATATTCCATTAGAGGAGTTAAAGCTTACTCCTCTCTAACCCAAATCTTTTGGCATGTTCGCTTGGAGTTATTGCAGCTATAGTAAATATATTTTTGCTTTTTTATATCTCCAGTGGCAGCGCATCCACTAGGCTCGCACGTAATCAATTCCCTAAAAAGAATGGGATGACCTGCATAGTGAATAGGAGCTTTATTGTGACCTGCCATAATATCCTGTACTTGGCCAAGTAGGCCTTCAGATATTAAAAGCGGGTATCGATGCGGATATAGCTCTCCTTTTATGCGCATAACACCAAAGTAAAAAGGATTCTTAAGAGTGATTTTAATTCGGCTAGATCCTAACAGATTTCCTTGAGCGTTTGGCAATCCTAGCTTATTCATTTCATCAGCAATTGTTTAAAACGAGTGAATGTGAGTGACATAAAGTTCAAAAATTTTAATAACGAAAGTAGTATTCTGAGGATCAACCTCGATCATCTTCTTGCCGGTAGGTAGGGTAACGTTCTTGTACCCAAAAGTTGCCTTTGTGATCCATTCACCCTTTCGTACGCTTTGAACCTCTATGTCTAGAATGGATAAGTAAAAAAGGAATATTCAAAAAAGAATATAAAGTTACTGAGAAAAAGAGGATTAAAGAAATAGGAAATGCTTTCTCAAAGTGGTATACTTGCTTGATGAGCAAAATCTAACTGAAGTTTCAGCTATCCAAAAAAAGATCTTATCTATTGAAAGCATGCTCGAAGCCGCCTTACTATGCCATTGAGTGGTTACTTGTGCTTGAAAGGGTTTTATAAAAACTTTCGCGCCCTACTTTAAGCCTTTTTAGCGAGAGCACCAATACCACCTTGAGCTTCTGCGACATTGCGGAGAGCAATAAGAAAGAGTTGCTGGGACTCTTCATCGCCTTTAAGGCTCTCTTCCAAAGCATTGTTTAGATACGCAACGGCTTCCTCATGATCTTTGAGCTTTTCAAGAAGCCAATCTTGATATTTCGTATTTCTTCTCATAAAATGCTCTTTTAAAGGGTTGCATTTACCAGTTTAGCCAGTGTGTGAAGGGTAGGATTTTTGCTTTTAAAGGCATGATAGAGGGTCGTTCTAGGTAAACCATGCTCTTTAGCAAGCTGGCTTTTATTCTTGGCACTGATATGAGCTTCCAGAATTTCAATCACACCATCAGGATCATTTTCTTTTAAGCACTCCCAAACAGCTTTTGCAATAAGCTCTTCATCTAAAAGATCTTTCATTGGATTGTATTCCCGAGGCGTTTTCTTAAATTTAGTCATAAACCCACTCTCTGTAAATTTTTTCTGCCTGTTTGATGTCTTTAGTTTGGCCATTTTTATTTCCTCCTAACAGTAGTAATACCTGGCTTACTGGGATCAAACAGTAATAGATTCTTCGTCCATTATCCCATCGAAGTTCCCAAACATGGTCTCTTACTTGTTTGTGATCTCCAAAATGCCCTTCTTCTTTGATATTATCGATTCGTTTAGCAATTTGAACTCGAGATTTTGCGGGTTCACCCTCAAGCCATTCTTCAAACTCATCTGTTACGAGTATTTTGTATTTTCTCTTCATTGTACCATATATTGAACAATTAATCTACCAAGAAAAGTTACTTCCAACTCTCTCCATTTTCTGAATAAAAAAGTATCCTTTAAGATACCTTTGTTTTCAAGCAAATCCTAAGCTTCTACAAATGAATAAGAGATAAGGTTTTTTAAGAGCAATCCAGCCAAAAGTTCGAAGTGTACCCAGTACCTGGAGATTTGTTAATGTATATAAACTGCAAGTGACTTAAAAAAACGGCTCAAGCAGTCTTACAAGCATCTTGCTTTCATCCAATTTTAAATTCAAAAAGTCAAAATTTAAGGTCTACCTTTTTTAGGTAATGCCAAGCAAGAAAGTCATTAAATAATTAAGAATGACTTGGCAAGATTGTATTTTTTGCTTAAAATGCGAAGCCTACTTAAAAATCTAGCTTATCATTACGTCTTCTTTTCTGTTAAAATTTTGCAAGGAGTAATATTTGTCATGTTGCCTCGCTGCGAAATAGCCTACAATAGATTGAAGATCCTGCATCGCCAATTTCTCAAACGAGCTACTAACGAGAGAGCGAAGAAATTTGGAGAAATTAAGGTATTCAACCTATCTTGCATTAAGCTCAACTTTCATGAACAATCTGTAGGGCTGAGAGCTTTACGTTCCTTATTTCATTTTCAATTTTTTAAAAATTAAATTATCCGCACTAAGCAAAGCTTTTGATGGAATGAGGGTGTCTTACACAGCGCCGTATGAGAGTGCTCAGTCTTAACAGAATAGTCTTAAAGTAGGTTGCTTACTGAAGAAAGAGAATTGAAATAGGTATGAATCAAGGGCTCGGTAACCTTTCACCATTGTATATTTAGTTTCCCCTAAATGATAAAAAGTTGATTCGGAGATATGGAATGGTTTTAAAAAGGAGGGAGAGATATTTATACTATGAAAATTTTTCTATGTTATCCATAGAATGAGGGCAACTATTCAAAGACTTTCGCTTGGCTGACTAAAGACCTCCAGATATCAGTATTAAAGCCTTTTGCCGGTGTTATCTTGGCAAATATTCATAGATTAAGAATTTAAAAAGAAATTTCTTAAAAACGAATTAAATTATACGCTTTTAGTCTATTCCTTACGCAATCACGTAATTTATAAAATCCCTTTTGTTAAGCAGAGGGACATCTTTCGGAGGATTGGGTATGCAGACGAAGTTTTTATAAAGCGTATTATAAAGTACCCATGGAATAAGAAACGCCAGCCTATTCCTTAAGGTCGATGTCAACCTTAAGGAAATGACTTAAAACAGCTATATTTCTTCATTTCAAAGTTTTAATGATTGAAATCAATTTACTGAAGGAGGATGTATCTTAAATTATCGGGAGGGAGAGTCTGTTAAAAAAGCGAAAGATAGGGCACTGAGGATTTGAAATATCGGCATTCAAATTAGGCTAGAATATTTGGGAAGGACATAATTTTTTGATAATGCTAAGTCATTCTGAGTAAATCCGATAAGCCGGCTTACATTTACAAACCGCGAGAAGTAAAACTAGTGAAATTCTAAAAAAAGTTGTTGGTTTCTTTTTTTCCTCTGTAAGGAGGGGCTATTGAGGAGTAAATATGCCTATTAATAGAGATTTAAGCTTTTGTTTTGAACTAGCGCAGACTATACTAGGTAAGTTGTCTATTTGCTAAATAGGCTTTCTTTTAAGGCTTGCTGGTAAGAATCTCGCTTACACCTTAAGCGTTTTACTTCCCAAATAGCAAATAATTTTGTGAGTAATTATCTTGTTTAGATAAGAGATATCCAAATAAACACCCCCTTTAAGGAGGATAAAATGTCGCCTTTTCAAAAAGTGTTGCGTTTTAGATTTTCTAATTTTATTAAACTTTCTCTATCTTCTCTTTTTACTATAGGAGGAGTATGGTGTTTTTTTATCGCGCTCGCTTATACCGGCTTTCCTTTTGCCGAAATAAAGGTAGAGAAGTTTTTTGATCTTGGCTTTTTTTCAGTCTCGATTTTCGGCCTTATCATATTTTTAACCATGATTCCCTTTCAAGCAGTACAGGAAAGGCTATCACCTGGTTTTTTCTCACGCATCTCCAGTAATCCGAGAGCCCATTTTGGCTTATATATCTTGATCACTTCAGCTATTATTTGTTTTCTTGTAATAGCTCTTCAGCAAATACCCGTTATAGAAAAGTATTTAAGTGAATTGTTTTTGGCGCTGACCGTGTCCATTATTTTTGCTATTATATTTCACCATTGTTGGGTAATTCGACATCTTTACCAACCTTACGTCGTTTATAATCATATTAAGGAGCTTAAAGGAGAGGAATCGACAGAAGAAACCTGGCTAGAGCTTTTTGAATGTGTATATAAGGCAATCAAACAAGGGCGAGTCAGTGATGCGAGAAATATTATCAATGTAATTACTCATAATTTTACTCAAGATGTTACTAAAAAAGAAAATAGGATGCTTTATGAGGATCTGACCAACTTGTATACCATAGCTCGTGATTGTCGGCCGATTGCACGTTTAATGGAAAAGAAATGGCCTTTTCTACTTAATAAATAAAAGTCTCGGGGAAAGGGGTGTGGAAAAAGCCCTCTATAAAAGGAAGAAATTTTAAAGAATGAATGTCTTTTGAACCTGTTATAAAGTAGAATTTATAATGAATATTTTTATTTAATCCTTACGATATTAAATAATTTTTATTTAATTAATCATCAAGATTAACTCTATAGATTGTTAACTGGCTTGCTATCCTAAAAATTTTGAGAGGGAGGAGAAAATCTCCTAAAAGTAAGCGTGCATGGTTGATTAAATTGCTGAGGCTGAGGGGATGATAGGGATCTAAAAGCACAGCAAATGGAAATAAAAGCTATTTACACCTGCTTTTGGCTTTGCAGATGCCCACATAATTGCACTTAAATTTCGGTATCTTTCGTGAACGCTTAAGCTTTAAGAAGGCTAAAGAGTACTCATTAATAATATTTTTAGATATTACAGCTTAACTAATGTAGGGAGATAGAATGAGTAATATCAATAGAGAGGATATTAATAAAAATCAGTATTTACAGCTCTTAAGAGAAATAAAAGATAGAAGAAAAAATGATCCGGCCTGCTCAATCAATTTTACGGATTATTTAAAGAAAGGAAATTTTTCTTTAGAAGTGGCCTCTCTTGACTTAAAAGAAATTGGAATAACTGTAAATCCTATAGAAGGAATGGGATTAAAACCTTATTGGGGCACTGATATTTTAACACACGTAGATTTTAACAGGATTACCTTCAAAAATTGTAACTTTGAATACATAAATTTAACAGGTTCTTTATTTAAAGATTGTTGCTTCATAAATTGCAATCTCCATCATGCAGGGGGACTTAAAATTAAAATGATAAACACATCTTTCGAGGGCTGTACAATGAGGGAGATGTGTTTGGATGGTAGTAGCTTAAACAACATAAAATTTAGTAATTGTGATTTAAAATATGCAGATTTTTATGAAAGCAATCTCAAATCGGTGGATTTTAATTCTTCTATCTTGATCGGTAGCAATTTCCTAGAAGTTGAAATTGACGAGAGTCGCAGCTGTAATTTTATAAATTGCGAGCTAACGGACTGCTTACTATTTGATGCTAAACACAAATTTAATAGGATAGGAGGAAAAAAATATGAGGTTACTAAACCTATCATTCTCCTGCCGTGGAATTTTTATCAGCCTGGGTTGACCGCTACTAAAGTAAACTTAGCTATAAAAAAGGTAGATGGTATCCCTATAAAGTATAATTATTTGATGAATAATGTTAATCTTCTCCTCTTAGATCGGCAGGTAAAAAATCAAATTAGATTAATTCAGAAAAATGCCTCTCTCTGCACAAGCATCCCAGAACAAATTTTGAATGAGATAAGAGATGATCAACTAAAGCAAATAGAAAATTCGGAAATTTACAAGATCTACTTGATAGCTGTTAAGCTTTCTTCTTATGTCGATGCTATCATTTTACCTGGAGGAGCTGATCTAGAACCAGAATTTTATGGAGATAAAAAAGGCCCTCACACCCATACGGACTCTGATTATAGACGAAGCTTATTAGAGTTTGCATTGGTCCAACAAGCCATAATAAAAGATATTCCATTAATGGGCATTTGTAGAGGCGCGCATGTAGGCAATGTTTTTTATGGAGGCACCCTAAAACAGCATATTGAAGGGCAAGTAAGCCGCCAAATATACCACACGGAAGAACTTTCTGTGGATCAATCTCACAGCCTATTAAGAAAAGTGGTCAATTGCAAATTTAGTAGTATTTCTGCCCATCATCAAGCTTTAGATAGGATCGGTGATAACTTAAAAGAAATCATTGTTTATCCAAACGAAAAAGAGGAAATTCCTAAAGCTTTAGAGAATGATGGGGGAGGAAGTCCTAAAATTTTTCTTCAATTTCATCCTGAATATTTTGTGGATGCTGAAAGAAAAGTAGAGGCTGCTGCTAAAGTAAAAATATCCAAAGAAAACAAAAAAATATTTAAATCCTTCCTAGAAACTGTAAAACTAATCAAGAAGAGAAAAAAGAGGGTGGAATGTATTAAGGAAATTGTAAAGGAGCAGTTGATATAAAATAGAATTATATCAAGGTTAGCATTATCTTTTAAGGCTTGCATAGATAAATATAAAAATCAAAAACTTAATAAAAATATTTTTATCGATAACCTCGCCTAGATCATGTAAGAGAAGCTGCTCGTCAATAAGCCGTTACCTCTACCCACTTAAAGTTTATAAATCTTATCCTATTATTTAAAATTCTTCAATTTACAGGAGGATTAGCATGGACACAAGGGATGATTACAGAAGGATTCTGGTTGCTAAGGAGAGTTTTAAATTCCATAAACTCTTCAGGTTGTACATATCCTTGTGATGAAGGAGGCTTTTCCCGTTCCTTGGCTACCAAAATTCTGTTAGGCGTGTAATGCTCCGTAAATCGAACTTTAAATAAATTAAAAAGCTGGCACTCATACCCCTTTGCCTCTTCCCATATATCGGTTACTGAAGGAAGTAGCATGTCACCTTCGGTATAGCTGATTATTCGCATACGCTCACAATGAATAGGGTTATATAGCCAGTAAGCAATTTTTATTCTTTTTGTGGGCACTAGATAGTGGGCTGCTGTGAGATCTATCAAGACCTCGTAACCTACCTGCTTTAAGAATGAAAGAGTTTTTTTTATATCTTCTTTGCTTACTTCTATGATTGCTTCTCCAAGGAAATAAGTTTTATTAATAATTCCCTTTCCTAGCTGAACTTTTAAATTTTCCAATGTTTCAGAAATATTCATAGGGCTACTCTCCTGTTAAAATGGACTTTTTGGCTAATGGGTGCGCCTATCTTTCCTATCACGCCAAGCTTATCTTAAATAAGGCAATTAGATTTGTTGGGTAAAAACTATCTTAAAGAAAAAAAAGCTTTTTGTCTTAAGCACAGGCCGGGTAAAACTCTTAAATTGCTCAACATTATTCTCATAGGCTGCTATTCTACTTAAGGTTTGTAAATTGACCCATTACTGCTTGATCAGCTTTTTTTTTAAGATCTTGCCAGGTGAAGCAAGACTTACTGAAGGGAAAACTAAAAAGCCAGCCACCATATGAAAAGCTACGCAGTCCTGCGGTTTTGCAATACATAATTGATTTAGTTAAAAATTTGATCAATGACCAAGATTATTGCTAGGACACGTTACTTGATAAAAAAGCATCCATTAAAAAAATGGCCTTTACCTTTAGGCCTTTTCGGTCAAATATTTAAGTTGAAAAATTCTTTATAGAAATCCTTCAACCTTTAGATGCTGTTTTGCAGCCAACGAAAAGAGCATGACTCTAAAAAGCCTAGAAACCTCATAAACGCTTTAACCTCACCTGAAAATTTTCATATCAACACTCCCGGCATTTTGTCAATGTTTTCGATTGTGGAGGAGTGCTAGGCATTATTCGAGAGCTAAAATAAGGATCTAAATAATTTAATTATTAAATAACAATTTTTAATATCCAAGGAAGCTCGAATATTTATTGAAAAAAAATCCCGTGCTAATAATTATGATAAGAAAAAGGGAGAAATTATAAAAAATTTTTATATATTAAATAAAATTTTAAGCTAAGATGAAGAAGTGTGAAAATTATTTTGAAAAACTTTAAAAAGAAACAGTGTGAAAAATAAGATAAAAATGCAAATTATTAGTGACATGATAAAGCAAGCAATTTTTTAATTTAAAGCAATAAACTTTTTAAACAATATTAGCTTCATCCTAATGGATAAAAGTTTAAAACGGAAACAAGCTAAAGTTTTAAGTTTGCTTATTTGTATAAACTAGAAAATTTTAGACCTTATTTTTTTATCGCTTAGCTGTCGCCCTATGTTAGCTCTTTATGCTCTAGGTTTTTCCTTCATAAAAGATGCTTTATAAACGTTTAAAGATCATGGTATCTTGAAAGGAATAGAGTATGGAAACTTAAGAGAATATAGGCATAGGCTATTTTAGTTAATATGCAAAGCTGCTAGATAAGATCTATACGAGAGCTTTTCCATCTTAATTTTTAAATTTCCCCCTCTTCATTGATAAAAGAAAGCATCTATTAATTTTTGCTTTGATTAATGCATGATTAATTCTTTGATATATTTGCTCTTGATGACTTGATAATTTATTCTGAGGTTTTTTATGCAATATGCATATGTGTATAGCCAATCCAGGGCTAATTTTGAAATATTTGGGTATAAATTTCGTTTAAATCTGATAGATACCCTTCAAGAGAAGCTTAAAATTGTGGTAGATCGACCGGTAACGAAATCTCTTGCAGTAAGAACATTAAAGAATATTGAAAGAGAGTCAAATATCAAAGCTTTTCTTACTAAACGAGTAGTAGTAATCACCACAACGAGTGTTATAGTGGCAAGTGGTCTTTTTCTACCTAATGCTGCCGCTTCCCTCACTTTGCTTACTTCTACCTATCTTAGGAGCGTGATAGTTGCTGTAGGTACTATTTTCATCGCTTATGTTATGGCTAATAATAATCTTCCTAAATTATCACAGGCTTATCAAGACCAAGCTAGGCAAGCGCGCTATTTAATGGAAGAAATTAGAAACAAAGAAGATAATGTGGCTTTCATTTTCCCTAATAGTGAAAGAATTTCTTAATAAAACTGTTTGACTCACTTCTTAGCAAAAACACTCTTTAATTTCTTCTTTTTATCTACCCTTTACTCCAAAGCTGCCGATTGGACGATAGTAAACTGCTTGGAAGTGTAAATCTGCTGACGGCGTTGCGATTGCGCTAGCTTTTCAGGGTGAGTTTGATCATACAGCTCATAAACAACATTAAATTGATCTGCAATAGGGCTTACTTCGGCGCATAGATTTATCAAAACAAGCGCCTGATTTAAATTTTGAGCAGCAGAAGTGATAACCACTTTCTCTGATGAAGGAGTATTCGAAGCTATATGAGGAAGAAAGCTCTCTGGGAAAAATTTCCACAGCAATTCATCGAGATAACGTGTAGCTTGTTCATTGGGAGCGACGATTAAAATGTTATCTCCTAATTCAAAATGATGCTGGATATAATGACAAATAGCTCTTAGTTTTTGCTGGTTAGAGCCTACAGGAATGAAAATGATATTAGGTTTTTGCATGATCAGAAACCCCTGGCATGGAAGGAAGCATAATACCGCAAGACACTAAAAGCTTGAAAGCGTCCTCAACTTTCATGTCAATTAACCTGACTTTATCGGGAGGAAACATCAGAATGAACCCGAAAGTAGGATTAGGGGTCCCTGGTACAAAAATTGCTATTTTACCTTTTAATTTGCTCTCAGAGGTCTCCTTAAGGGTATTTGAAGTTAAAAAGCCAATAGACAAAGAGTTTTCATGAGGATAAGGGACAAGCACAACTTGTTTAAAAGATGAGCTGGTAGAAGAAAAAAGAGGATGAATAACATCTTGGAGAGACTTATACACTTTATTGATAATTGGAATATGACGAATCAAATTATCAGTAAAGCTAAGGAGAGAATACATAAAAAATGTACGAGTTAAAAATCCTATAAAAATAATAAATATAACGACCATGATCAAAATAAATAGACGAATAATGATGAGCAGTCCTAGCGTTTTGTCTAAATTCCACAGATAATCATCCGCAGGTTGATAGTAATGAAAAACTTCTTTAAGGAGATGAATAAAGGGATCGGTCAATAGATTTACTATAAAAGCTACGATAGCTAATGTAAAGATAACAGGCAAAAGGAGTGCCAATCCCGTTAAAAAATATTTTTTCATAAGGGTACGCTCGGGGATGTAGATAAAATATCTGTAGGGGGTAATAAAGGATGAAATGGGACAGAAATTACTCCACAAGAAATGATATATTTAAAAGCTTCTTCCACACTCATATCCAAATAAATAAGTTCATTTTTTTTAAACATCATTAAAAAACCAGAAGTCGGATTGGGAGTGCAGGGAACAAAAATAGCCATTAGCTCTTCATCTGAATGACTGCCTAAACCTACCATATTCTCTCGGGTAATCAGACCTATACAATAAGTGGTCGCATTTGGATAGGGCACCATGACAACTTGCTTAAAAGATTTGCCTTCTGAAATAAATAATGTTTTGATTACATCTTTACAAGTATTGTAAACGGAGCGAATAAAAGGAATGCGTCGTAAAATTTTTTCTGTAAATCGGAGAATATATCTCACTATAAGCCAACGTCCAATCATTCCCACGAAGACAGTAGAGAAAAAGATAAAGACCAAAATAATAACTTGGCTGATTAAATGTTGCAGTTGAGGTGGAGTTTTTTCAAGAAAATGGTTTTGTCGAAGGATTTCTTTAGTGATGCCTGCAAAAGGGTCAGTGAGCTTATTAAAAACAAAAACTACGATAACGATAGTCAAAGTTAAAGGCAAAAGAACGGCAAGACCTGTAATGAAATGTTTTTTCATAAAGCCACTATAACAGAAGAGAATTAATTATTCAAAAGATGTGATGATAAAGCGCTCTTGTAAATAGAGAAAGAGGGTTTAAAGCTCAAATATTAAAATTTTTAATTCAGTTACATTTCTAATGCATAGATGAAACGCCAAGGGAGGTGAGCATGTTCACCTGCATAGTCGATGCCTACACGTGGTCCTATTATTAAATTCTTTTTTTCGCAACAAATATGATGATCCTCTAGCCAGATAAGAGGCCCTGTCAATAGTAAACCATTATGGATAGTATCGATGCCTAAAGCTTGCGTTAATGTTCCTGGCCCGCCCGCAAGGCTAGCTTTATTTTTAGTTTTATAGCGCCGTTTAATCATTTGCTCAACGCCAATAGTAGGTTTAATAGCGCGAATCAAAATAGCATGGGGAATTTCAATACTGTTAGTAACAATATTAAACATGGCATGAATTCCATAGATGCGATACACATAAGCATGCCCACCAGCATGATACATCACTTCATTACGTTTGGTACGGCGGCCGCCATATGCGTGAGAAGCTCGATCTTCGGGACCTCTGTAAGCTTCCGTTTCAGTGATAATTCCTCCCGTATAAACACCATTGATACAGGTCATCAATACTTTGCCTAATAGCTCTTGGCTAATCTGCAAAACATCGTCTCTTAAATAAAAATCTAAAGGAAGTTTTTCCATTATTTTTTTGATTTTTTCTTGCTTGGGAATTTTTTTGAGCTTTTTCTTTTTGAGGCAGTATATAGAAAATCTTTTAACCTGGGTTTAGAAACGGGACGAGAGGGTAAAGGTTTCCTCATTTTCTTTGACTTTAGCAGCGTAGATTTTACCTCAGGTATAAGTGTCCAGGAGCATTCCAAGGTAATAAAATCAACTTTTTTTAGCATGATAGTAATTTTGTCTCCTGCTACAAAAGTTTTATGAGTATGGCGTCCTTTTAAAGCCAAATTGCCTTCATCATATATATAGTAATCCCCATCTAGCTCCGATACATGTAAATAGCTTTCAAGCATTACATCTAAAACCTCAAAGATTATTCCAAAATTTTTTATACGGGTGACCACAGCTTCATACTGTTGGTAGGGCTCTATTTGCTGGCGGGAATATAGCAAGCGCAATTTCTTGAGAGTTTTTACACTAGCTTCTGCTCGAGCACTTTGTCTTTCTTTTTCTGAGCAATTATTAGCTACAATTTCTAAAGCTTCATAAGCTTCTTCTTCATGGAAAAGCGAGCGATGAATCACTAAGTCAATATAACGGCGTATAGGGCTTGTAAAATGACAATAATGAGTTAAGCCTAAACCAAAGTGACCTATATTGTTCGGTGAATAAATAGCTAAACGCATGCGGCGTATATAACTTGTAGCTAGATACTGTCCATAGGAAGAATTCATAGCTTCTTCAAAAAGCTTTTGAATTTCTGCATTACTAGGCGTATCAGATAAATTATAGCCAAAAGCTCTAGCTAACGCGGCAAATTCTTTCATGCTTTCTTCAGCAGGCTCATCGTGAACGCGGTAGGTCAAATTTTTACCTATCGCTGTCAAATGCCTGGCGACTGTTTCATTGGCTTTCAGCATAAATTCTTCCACCAATTGATGGGTTATATCATAGGTAATATAATCTGTACCCTGAGGCATACCTTTTTCATCCACTAAAATGACCAGCTCTGGCAAAGCAAATTCAATACTTCCTCTCTCAAAGCGTTTTTTCTTCAATAAGCTGCATAACTCCACCATAAGATGGAGAGTAGGAGCGTGGGGAGAAAGCTTTTTACCTTCTAAAATTTGCTTAGCTTCTTTGTAGGTAAAACGTTTCTTGCTTTTGATTACACTGCGGGTAATGCGATAGTCAATTTCGTTCCCATTACGATCAAAAGTAATTAAAACAGAAACGGTCAGTCTATTTACTTGAGGTTTAAGGCTGCATAAATTATCAGATAAGATGGAAGGAAGCATGGGAAGACAGGTTCCGGGAAAATAAGTAGAGTTGCACCGCATAGCAGCCTCTCTATCTAAAGCTGTCCCAGGCGTCACGTAATAAGATACATCTGCAATATGAACTCCTAGATGATAATGCCCCTGCTGATCTTTGGAAAGGTGGATGGCATCATCAAAATCTTTAGCCGTATCGGGGTCAATAGTAAAGCATTCAATCTTACGAAAATCCTCTCTTCCTTGAAGATCTTTGGCAGAAACTCGCGTCCCTATTTTTTTCGCCTCATCTATAGTCTGTGCAGAAAAATCAGAGCGTAAGCCGAACTCTTCGATTGCTGCTTTAACATCACAAGAAGGATCAGAGATATGTCCAAGGTAGTGAGAATATTTACAATATGTTTCCGTATCTTTGCTGCCCCAGTCTGTGACTTGCATAACTATTCTATCGCCTTCCTGAAGGCTCCTTTCTTTTGAAGGCTCAACAATCACTCTTTGAGAGAGGCCTAGTAGAGGAACATAAGCTAGAATTTCACCATACCGATCTACTTTTCTTATTATTCCGGCTACATGAGTGCGTGCTCGTTCTAGAATGGCTATAACTTTACCTTCAGGTCCTTTTTCTTTAAAAGGGGGAGCTTCCACACGTACTTCAACTATATCTCCATCTACCGCATTCTGAATTAAATGCTTGGGAATAAAGATGTCCTCCGAATAAATGGATGGATTTTCAACTTTTAGAAATCCAAATCCTCTTGGATGGACGCTTAAAGTGCCTTTAACAATTTCGGTTGTCGAGCTTTTCAGGGCGTAACGTTTATGCTCTAGGCTAGCTAAGCCTGATTGATGCAAATGGGTGAGGACTCTGCCGAAAATTTCGCGATACTGCTCGGGCAGATGCAACCGTTCAAAAAGCTCGGATTCATTCATAGCTAAGTACCCTTTACCAGCCATAAATTCTTGAGTAATTTTTAGCAAGTTTTCATACAGACGATCTTCTTTACTTCTTTGGATGGAGCCGAGCTCCTTTTTTTTTGACTTTTTGTTGTTCTTTCGCATAAAGTTCTAACGGTTCTTTCTCATAAATTTATACGTATACTACTTTGGATAAAAGAATGAAATATGATCATAAAAAAATTGAAGCAAAATGGCAAAAATTTTGGTCTGATAATAAAACTTTTAAAGCAGAAATTGATCCCTCTAAGCCTAAGTATTATATTTTAGACATGTTTCCTTATCCTTCGGGAGCAGGCTTACATGTAGGACATCTTATAGGATACACAGCTACAGATATTTTGGCACGCTATAAAAGGCAAAAGGGCTATAATGTACTACACCCAATGGGGTGGGACAGTTTTGGATTGCCTGCAGAGCAATATGCTATACGTACTGGCACACATCCAGCCGAAACCACAAAATATAATGTGCTTAATTTTAAGCGCCAGCTTTCGCGTGTAGGTTATTCCTACGATTGGGATCGGGAAATTTCTACTAGCGATCCATCTTATTTTAAATGGACGCAATGGATTTTCACCCTTTTATATGAAAGAGGATTAGCTTACGAAGCAGAGATGATGGTGAACTATTGCCCTGCCTTAGGAACAGTGCTAGCAAATGAAGAGATTGAAAATGGCTTTAGTAAAGAAGGAGGTCATCCTGTTGAGCGCAGGCCCTTACGCCAATGGATACTAAAAATCACTGCCTATGCTGAACGCTTAATTAAAGACTTAGAATTAGTCGATTGGCCAGAAAGCTTAAAAAAATTACAAATTAATTGGATCGGAAAAAGTGAGGGGGCTTCTATACGTTTTCCGATAAAAAATAGCGATTGTTGCCTAGAAGTTTATACTACACGTCCTGAGACACTTTTTGGCGTAACTTATCTGGTTTTAGCTCCTGAGCATCCTTTGGTTTCAAAGATTACTTCAAAAACTCAGCAAGCTTGCACAGCAGAGTATCAAAAAACAGCAGCTTCTAAAACAGATTTGGAAAGAACAGATCTAAATAAGAATAAAAGTGGCGTTTTTATAGGTGCTTATGCCATTAACCCTGCCAATGGCAAAGACATTCCGGTATGGATTTCGGATTATGTTATCCCGGGGTATGGTACCGGCGCTATCATGTCTGTTCCTGCCCATGACGAGCGCGATTTTGAGTTTGCTAAAAAATTTGATCTTCCACTGGTATATGTCTACAACGTTCATCCAGAAGATTCGATGGTCTATCAAGCTGTAACGGAGGAGAGCGTATGTATTCATAGTGAAAATGAGGAAATTTCCTTAAATGGCTTGAAGCAAGCTGAGGCTACAAAAAAAATTATCGAGTGGCTAGAAAGAAAAGGGATAGGTAAAAGTACGGTTACTTATAAATTGCGCGACTGGTTATTTTCGCGCCAAAGGTATTGGGGCGAACCTTTTCCTATTTTGCATTTTGAAGATGGGACAAAGCGTGTCCTGGAAATAGACGAGCTTCCTTTAACGTTGCCAGCCGTGTCTAACTATAAACCCTTAGGCGATGGCCAAAGCCCCTTAGGTAAAGTAGAAGACTGGATAAATATCCATGATAGTAAAACAGGTAAAAAGGCTCGACGAGAGACAAATACGATGCCTAATTGGGCAGGATCTTGTTGGTATTATCTACGATTTTGTGATCCGCATAATGATCAACAAGCCTGGGGCCAAGAAGCAGAAAAATATTGGGGTCCTGTGGATATGTATGTAGGAGGAGTAGAGCATGCTGTCTTGCATCTTTTGTATGCTCGTTTTTGGCATAAAGTACTTTTCGATTGCGGATATGTCAGCTTTTGTGAGCCTTTTAAGGCTTTGCGCAATCAAGGTTTAATGGTAGCACGTTCCTATCAAAATAGTTTAGGAGCTTATGTGGCACCTGAAGATGTGATCGAAAGAGAAGGCCATTACTTTCATCGGCAATCAGGAGAAGAGCTTAAAAGCCAGATTGATAAGATGTCTAAATCTAAGCTTAATGGTGTCTCACCGGATGACGTGATTGAGGAATATGGTACCGATGCATTGCGATTATACGAAATGTTTTTAGGACCCTTAGATAAAGAGAAGGTATGGAGTTCAGAAGCGGTGAGCGGTTGCCGACGTTTTCTTGTTCGTTTTTATGAAATGGCTACCTCAGATAAGCTAACCTATGAAGATTCCGAAGAAGCTTTTAAATTAGGCCATCGCCTAGTGCATGGAGTAGAAAAGGATATTGAAGCTTTACAATTCAATACCGCTATTGCCAAAATGATGGAATTTATAAATGACTTTACAAGATTGCCTTTATATCCTCGTTCAGTCGTTAAGATGGCTACGCAAGCTTTAATGCCGTTTGCTCCTCATCTTGCAGAGGAAATTTGGGAGTTACTAGATTGTAAAGAAGCTCTATCTTTTGCCCCGTTTCCCCAAATTAATGAAAATTATTTAGTGGATTCGCATGTTACTTACATCGTCCAAATTAACGGTAAGCTTAGGGCTAGATTAACGCTACCTATTGATATATCCCAAGAAGCAATCCTTGAAGCCGCGGAAAAAAATCCTTTGGTTACTAAACATTTAGAAGGTCAAACTGTACAAAAGATTATTTTTGTTCCTAATAAACTATTAAACATTGTAATAGGTTGAAAATTTAAAGGCTTATTGGATACCTATCTAAATAGGTGAGTTTAATAAAGTTAAGTTTTCTTGTATGTTAAATAGCTATCTTTCATGGATAGCTAAATAGGGGAAGGCTTAAAATTAAAGAGTTTCGACCATGGCCTAAGCCTTTAAGAGGGTAGGAGATGTGTAAGCATTCCTCCTATCTTATCGGCTAGGCTTATTATTTTTTTAAATTTAAAGGCAAAGCCTTAAATCTGTTAAGTTTTTATTAAAAGCATTGTTTCATTTTTTATTTGATATCTTTTTTTTCAATTATTTTATTGTCCATATTATTATAATTTTATCGTTGTAATGCAGCTCCTATATTTTGCAGCAGCTCTTTAATCCCTGCTATATTTAATAAAAGCGATCTTTTTAAGGAGCAAGCTAGCTTCCCACGAATGAAACCTTTTTTAGATGATATATTTATAATTTTTAAGAAAATAATACGCTTTGAAAAAACCAAGTCTGCATACCTAATCCTTTAAAAATTGCCTCTTTATTTAATGAGAGCAATTTTATAAAGCATGAGATTACATAAGAAGTAGCTTGAGAAGTAGCTTGAGAGTGTATAATTAAATTTTTACAAATAACTTTTCTTCTCATTCTCAGTTTAGTTAAATCACTTTTCGGGGTTTAGCTAATCTTCCCTTTTCTCATGTGGCAGAGTTTCAATTTGCCATTCCTCTTTATTGTAAATAAAAGGAAACTCAGCACCCTTAACACCTATTAGCTCTTTTGCATGGCGAAGTCTTTCTCTAACTCCTGGCTTATCGAATATTTCGAATGCTTGCATTAAGCCTAAAATATTTTTATGAAGCTGGCGTGGAGCCGTTACCAGGGTAGAAGCCTCAAAAATTGCCAGCACTTCTTTCCATAAAGGAGATTCTTTCTCTTCTTGATAAATCGGTTTATCTTCTAGATCGCACATGATTAATACCATTTTAAGCAAGAGGCTCACTACAATATCTGTTCGATCTGTCGCATCAGAAGAGAAGCAAGCAAAAGCATCGGCTTTCATAAAGGGTAGAAGGGCTAATATAAGGCGAGCATTAAACAATTTAACAAAAATACGTCGATGGCTTTGCATCAAGGGATCCACATCTTTAAAAAAAATTTCCTTTACTTCATACATACATTTAGTGGCCAATTCCTTGAATTCCAAGCTGATCTTCCACGCTTTGGGAAATACATAGTCAGCCCGATTACTTGATTCTTCTGCTATTCCTGGAGAAATAATTTTCTCCATCAGGGCAGCCATAAAGGCTTGCGTTGTTTTATAACGAGGAATGTGAGGGGCCGGATCCATGTATTCTTCCTTAGGATAGAATAGGGCCGAATGGTTTAAGGGGAAAATAGCCACAAAAGTTGATAGCCATTTTTCACGGTTAAGGCTTATCAATGCATCAGTTTTAGCTCTTTCTGATTCATGTTTATTAAAAGTTTTGCTTTGCAAATTGATTAATAATAAGCGGCGCGAACCTGCTGAAAAAGTATCAAATTCAGGGTTTAAGCCTGTTTTCGAAGTAGGTCTAGCAAAGCGATGAAAATTTACTATTTTTTCTGAGCCATCTTTTTGGCTAACTTTGAGGTTTAAAATCTTGTAGGGAATCTTACACTGCTGATGATGATCTTTATATTTCAGTGTTTTCCATCCTAATAAATCGAGCAATGGAAGCTTATAGTGGGGGGGTAAAGCTACTATAGCGGCGTGTTGGACTTCTATAGGTAACAATAAAAGATTGCTTTGCCTATAAACTATAAAGCGCGTCTCTTTTTTAATTAACTCTTCCAATCCTATAGGCATTATTTCTTTCAAGGCCTTTCTCATTAATGCCACGCCATTAATCTCTGTAAACATGTGATCACACAGCTGCTTTAGCACCAAGGCATAACCACTAGCTGATTCTTCACCTAGCGATTTGTATAATTCAAAATCATCTTTAGCGTCTTTCAATATCTCTCGCAATTTGGATAGGCAAGCTATATGAGATTCTTTCCTCATCTGATTATAGACAGGGGATTTACAAATCTTAGATCCAATATCGTTCGAAAGCGGCAGCCGCAAATCCGTTAAAAGTTTTATCAATTCTTCTACTTTTTCTTGGATAAGAGGGGAGTGATTAGGCCTATTAGAGAGCTTGTCATGGATGAAAGCTTCGTTATTTACTACCCATTCATGCATAGATTTTAAAAGAGTAAAAATCTTTTCGTCCCTCCAAATGACTTTTCCCTCGTCTTTTTCCTCTTTCCAATAGCTTGCTAAAAAATTAGGAATATGCCAAAAAGTAGATAGCCATGAGTCTGAAGGGGTCTTCCACGTTCTTAAAAATACTTCAATTAATTCTTGCTTTTGTCCTAGCGGTAATAAGCTTTCCTGAACTATTTTTTCGCATAACAAATCCCATTTGGCTTTTTCTAAAGTTCCTTGAGCATAGCAACTAGAAAGATCTTCAAGAGTAAAAAGTAGGGTCTCAAATTTTTCTTTTCTAAAGCATTTACCATTAGAATAAGCGTTATATTGCCACAGATAGCGTTGATACCTTATTTCGGCAACACTCATCTTCAATTGCTCGGAGATAAATTCCCATAGTTCTTTTTCATCCGAATATTTAAGAGGAACTTTACAGATTTCGCTACAAAATAAGTCCCATTCCTCATCCCTTAAACTTTTTTGCTTATATTTTAAGATTAGCTGTTGGCAAGTAAGGATAATCTTATCATAGAGCGTCTTATAAGTGTGAGTTTCTTCACTTTTTTGTTCTTCAATAGATAAAGAAGATAAGGTATTGACATAACTTTCAAGGGCTGCCATTTGAATGCGTAATTGGTATATTAGTGGGGGATCTCCTTCTCTGTTAGACCAGATATTAAAGATAAGCCTTAGCAGCTCTTTTTGATGTTCGTGGCTGCAATGAATTGTAGTGATCCGTTGATATAACCATTCGGTATTGAAGGGGTGTTCCTGCTCTTTAGGCGAAGAGTAGTAATGGGTAAAAAATTTTAACCTTTTGAAAGCTATTTTAAAGCTGTTTTCAGCACTATGCGGTTTAAACCTAAATTTCCATTCCAAATCTGAGAAATGTACTTCTAAACGCTCTTTTCTTAATTCCAACTCAGCGTGTAATGACAACTTTTCTTTAAACAATTCGTAAATTTTATTTTCATTTTTAACCGATAAATTTAAACGAATGATCTGTCCGCGGATGGCATCCCATGCTTCCACTACATCCAAATCCAAATTATTAAATCTCTCAATAATAGCAGCAAGCTCTTCCATTTTTCTTAAAAAAATCCGTTGATATTGAAGAGGAGTTTTATCATCATCTTGTAAGTCTTCAAAGCTAATGTAAGAAGAGGCAAGGGCTCCTTCCTGTGCTGCTTTAAAATGGGTAGTTAACATATAGGATGGCCTTATAAATTAAATTTTATAGTAATTTTTCCTTATATAGATTCGCCCGACGCAAATAAAGAAAATATTACAGGCAATAGACTAGTTTTAAGATAACAAGATAGAAAAACAAGGACTTAAGAGTGATATTTTTATGCTTGATGCCTTAAAGGTCGATTTAGTAGTTTACAGATTTTTTTAATTTTTCTTCGATCAGTAAGGGTAGCGATTTTTAAGTTTTAATGAATATAGTTATAAATATTTTTTAATTGTTAATTTTTTCTATTGCTAAAAAGGAAATTATAGAAATAAGCTTTTGATATTTTGCAATTGGAAGAAAGGCTTTAATAGGAGGATGTACGCAAGTAAGCTGCCACAGAAAAATGCTAACCTGTAGAGGGAGGATTCTATAGGCCTGCAGCTAGCCAAACACGCTTGCACCCAACTCATTTTACTGTAATATTTTTGTTTGCATTACCTGTTTGGCAGTAATGATTTAAGTAGGGCAATGCTCCTGGTCACCTCCCCATTTAGAACGGTTCTATAAATTAAACGAATGTTCAGAAAAAAATTCTACGGATTTGTCAATCCTCACCCCCGCCCTAAAAATAAAAAAGTCTAAAAAATATTAAAAAATGCTTAGTTGGCATTTAATCGGGCATAAATTTATAAGAACTTAATCTACTGTTAATTTACTTTAAAGGTTAAATCTAATATACTACAATGGTAAAACTATAATTTAAATTTAAGTGAATTTATGCATCCTCTTCCTTCTATCAAGCCTGCTAAGCTAGCTGTACCTGCGCCAAGTTCTAATCCTCAAAAAGATCGCCTTCACCCTTCTTTTTCTCAGGGGATTGCTAGAGTATGGCGCCACACTACGCGCTTTTTAAGCTGTGGAAAATTATATAACGTTCCTTTAACTAAAAGAGATTTAAGGATAATTGAGAAATTTAAACACACTCAACTTTATAAATTTCCCCATAAGCTTGAAGTTGTTGCTTGTTCTAATAAAGAAGCTCCCTCACATTTTAATGAGTCATTGGAGGGTATGAGGGATTTTTCCCGCCAACTCGCTCAACTAGCGATGGAATGCATCCATGAACAGTACATCGCTTCCCCTGTAAAATGGGTAAATGAGAAATCGGAAGAAGTACCTCGTATTGTCAGCGATCTAGCCCAACAAGCTATTAAGATTGGCAGTCTTTCCGTAAAGCCTATTTTTGAATTAATTCAAAAATTTGAAGTTAATCAAAAGGCTATAGAGCAAATTGATAAATTGCTGGGCTGGGCAGTGCAGGATGTTCAACCTCTAGATTTTAAGGAGCGTAAAGAGTTTCATCTGGCCTTCGAGGCAGAATTGTTAAATAAGATGGATAGTAAAGTTGATTTTGTGCTTCCACCTGCTTCTGAAAGTTTACCTCAAAAAAATATTAAAGAACACTTAGAGGTTTGCAGTGCTAAAATTGTAGATTGGCTTTTTGAATCTAATCATACACAATCACTTCTTAGCTTGTTTAATGATGAGCCTTACAAGCCTTCAGAAGAGATGATTAATTATGTTTTCCAACAAGCTTTACATTTGCTAGTGGAAAAGAAAATTATTTTTTACAAAAATAAAGCCAATCACATTCTCCAAAACAGGCTCCCTCTCATTGTTGAAGCTTCCCTAAAAGAGAATGCTAGAAATATAACTGATTTGGTCTCTGGGCGCCTAGCTGAAATTTTAGACAATATGGGCGATGAGCAATTTACTGTGCTATTCGATAAGATAGTCGAGGTCATAAGCAATCACCTTACAAATGTGGCTGATAGCTATGAAGAAGCAGAAAAAGCTGCTAGCGAGCATGCAAAACTTGAAAAGTATGCTCAACGGGTTATTACATGCAAGCCTGAAACTCAAAAAGAGATTAGAGACTATAATCTTTGTAAAAAATATTTACAAAAACTTCACGAAATGGGGGGAGTACCTGCAATTGAGGAAGATGTTTTATTTAAAACCTTCCTCGCGCTTAATGGCAGCAAAGAATTTGTAATAGAAAATAACACGACAGAAGAAATTTCTAAGCTTTTTTTAAATACTCTTTTACCTGATGTTATCGAAAATGGTAAGCATGTCAAGGGCTTAGAAAACCTATTATCTACCATAAAACTTCCTGAAGAATTTACTGAGCTGTTCAATGAAGCTAAAGAGATAGCTCAAATGGTTTTAACTCCTGAACAATACACTGAATTGGTTGACTTAGGTAAAACCGCCAGTGATTTTAAAGAGCTAGCTTTAGATGGGTGCTCTGAATTAATCAAAATAGGCTTTAACGAAGCATTAGAGCTCCTTATTAAACAAACGTCGAATCCTGAAGAGCTTAATCTTGTAATGACAAGCAGCATATTACCGGCTACGGTAGATATGATGGTGCAATCTTTTGCAGATGATCTCATTTACCATAATCTTAATAAGCTTGCTCCTTATTTTTACAAGCTTCCCCATGCAGCAGTGGAGAAAAAACTTTTGCAGCTTTTGTTTCAATTGGCTAACGAAGAAGGAAAACTTTACGGATTTTCTAAAGAAAAAGAAGAGGCCTTTTTTAATATTGTTAAAATACGTCTAGATGAAATCGTCAAACTGATCCAAAAAGTAAAGAAAAGAGATCCTAAGAAAGATGGAATAAGATCAGTTGTTGCAATTATCAAAGCCTATTACAAAGAAGAAAATGCAAAAGGCAATAACCCTCATTTTGCCAATTTTATTGACGTAGGTTTGCGTGTAGGCCAATTTGGCAATTTTCTTCCGCGTTTGTTTAACCTAAAAACCATACGCAATATGTCCAGTAAGCTGATTACTAGCTCTTTGCATAATCTTCGTCAATCCTACAGGCCTGGTCTTAATCGCCTAATTCCTTTGATGGAAGAAAAATATCTTGATCGAGAGGTTATGAAGAAATTGATCAAGCAATATCCTTCCTTGGAAGAGCTTGAATTAGATATACAGGCTATAGAAGAACGAATAAAGCAAGTAGAAGAAAAAGTTGGCTTTAATAGCAATGATGACAGATTGCTTAATCAGTTGCTAAGCATGAAAAAACTTTTACAACATAACTTGAAGTTAAAAGAGGAAATATTAGCAGAAGATAATAAGCATCAAAAAGAAGTAATCCAAGCTCAGAAAAATCTTTCTGTAGAAGTAGATAAAGTCGCAAGACTGGGTTACGACATGATGCTTTACAAAGCAAAGAAAAAAATGCCTCTAATTGGCAAATTTATTTTTCGTTACCTGGTAGGAAATACTGCTGATAAGATTGGACAAACAGCTCTCAGAGTCATTGCTAAGACTATTGGCCGCCAGTCATTTAATGAGCATTTGCTCAATAAAATTCTTTTAACCTCATTATCAGCTATCCATATGACCACGGCGCTCAACCGCGAAGTAAAGCCTTTATTGCATCCCAACAATCAGCTGAAAATTGATCATATCACTGTGCCTGTGACCGCACAATCTCGCCAAACTCCACCCCTAAAGATTGAAATTCCCCTGACAGGGGAAAGATTATCTACATGGGGAAAAATTCGCCGTTTTATAGTTGGAATATTTGCCCGTTTATTTAACTTATTTAGAACAAAGAAAATAAGCTTAAGCGGTAAACAAATTAAACTGATGGAATACATAAATAAGGACAAAGAAGCAACTCCTGCCCCCGCTCTAACTGTTCCCTCTACGCCTTCGGTAGAAGCAGTCAGTGCCATCCAAGAGATAAAAATAGTGGAGAATGAACCAGAGACGGGACAACTAAACTACAACTTCTTTTTTAAGGAAGACATTCATGATTTAAATCCTTCTTTACAAAAAGTAGGCAAGTTTGTTGATGATTTCATGTCACGAATTAGCCAAGAAATCTTTCAGGAGAAAATACGACCCCTTACCCATACCGTAGAAAGGAATGCTCAAAATCTTCCGCAGAGCATCCCTCAAGTATTAGATTGGATAACCAAAATCATTTCTCCGTGGGTCAATACTATTCTTAAAAAAGTTATAAAGCACGGTTATAAGTTTGAGCTTGATACCTCCACCAAAAGCTTTTTTAATATTTTACTTAAAGAGCTAAAAGATAAAGATGGGGCCCTCAAAGAAGGCGTGTTCGATAAGATGGAAGCTTATGTGCGAAAAATGAATCTCGTAACAACGAATGATGATTTACAGCTTTATTTGGAGCCCATTCGCCAATGGGCAAGCCAAAAGTATAACCATTCGGAAGAAATTCATTCTTTAGCAGAATATACCGGTCCTCGTGATGTAAAATATGATATTATGGTTTCTAAATTTTATGTTGCGGCCGTTCAGTGGCTTATTAGATATAAATTGGAAAGTCACATAGATGAATTTCAATACTTTTTAGAAAATAAGCTCTCTGGTATGGTAGAGCGCCATTTAACTAATAATATGCAGCGCTTATCTTCGCTGCTTTTTAATCGTATAGCTACTTTAATTAATCTTATTACTGACGAAGACTATAAAAACCTTTTTGATAATTCAGCGCAAATGATTAATAACCAGTTAGTTAATTTAATTAAAGCAGAAAAAATTGTTGGCGGCAGCTTATCCCTAGTTAAAGGAAAAGAAAATGAAGCTGTTTGGCGCAAGCATATAGCGAGAGAGCTAATAGCTAAGGATACGACGGGAGAGCCTCGATACAATCTACCTGCTTTAGCACGCGCTTTAATTGATATTCCTTCTCATATAAAAAAAGAAGATATAGAAGGGTATAAGGCTGTAGAAGAAAATAAATTTTTCTTACCCCTTGTTGAAAAGCTTCTTAATTATGCTTTACCAACAGGCCATCAAGAACTTGTGGAAGGGAAGGTTATAGTACTAGATGCTTTTGAAGAGCTACTAGACAACATCATTATCGAGCCTGAAATTCAAAATATGGGGAAAGAGCTTCACCAATTTCTTAAATCTTTGCTTCCACCAAAATTTGCTAGCAAAATTGATACCATAAACACCACGGTTGTTAAGATTAGCAAAAAATTTATTCTTAATGTAGTTAGACAAAATGCCACCAAAGTCTTAGCTCAGCAATTGAAAGGAATTTTTACAATTTTATCCGAAGAAAAAAAACGGATGGAGTTCCTGGCAGAAACTTTTTCTCTTATTCATAAAGAAATAATAAGATCTTTTGTTTCTTATACTATGACTATCAATGAACAACACTCCACCTACTTTTTCGCCATGATGCTTGAGAGTCATTTGCAGCCCCGGCTTAAAGGAAGGCTTGTTGAGGAATTATGGGAGTCTTGTTCAAATAGACTTAAATGTTCGTGGAAGGCGCTTAAAATTAGCGAGGTGGATTTTCTAGAAAACCATCTACCTAATATTTTAATTGATTTTACCCTAGCATTTTTAGCAAAGTATCATATTGGAGACATTTCTCACTCCCAACTAAGGCTCTTAATTGAAGATCCAACTAGCGGAGCAGCTGTAAAAAGGATTGCTGAGATCCTGCTGCAGAAAATCTACGAAAAACATCCTGAAATGGAATTAGACCCTGCAAGCCATGAATACTTTCTCATTTATCTTAATCCCCTATTAGAAAAAATAGTTACAGAACTTAGAGAAAAGCAAAAAGTGCTGCGTAAAATCTCTCCTGATGCGACCTTGGAAGCTGTGGATATTGATACTACTTTAAACAACTTCTTCATAGGAGCCAACGATAAACAAACGGTTTACGTAGACATGATTGCTAATATTATCAAAATGGGTAAGCTAGGAGGCGATCCCACCGCATCTAAGATTACGTTCCTAGAGACGTTTATACAGCACATTACACAGACTTCTCGAGTTAGAAATGCGTTAACAGCTGTTTTAGTACCAGCCATGCATCCTGTTCGAGCTTCTATTTTAGGAATTACTGATTTAATGGCTCAAGCTCTTAATAAAAATTATCTAAATGATCAATTTATAAAAAATTTATTAAATCCTGAAACTTTGAATACCTTAAAGGTTAAAAAACAACAATTAAAGCGTCAGATTGAAGATAAAAGAAATCTACTGAAGGCGGCAGAGGATAATCATAAAGCTGAGCAGCACAACAAAAAAATTATAAGACTGAAAGAGGAATTAGAAGAAATTCGGCGAGCGGTAAAGTTTAAAAAAATGGGCACCTCCGCAGAAAAAATAAAAGAGAATGAAGCTAAGATGGAAGGAAAATTTCAGCAGGGTTTATCACTGACTGCCACCATCTTGTACGATTTAATTAATTTCTTTGTTAATGAAAATCAAAGCTTTTGGGCTAATCAATTGGGTAAATGGGGTTTGTGGATGGCAAGCGTGGATGAAATTCATCTCCAAGAAGTATTAAGAACTTTTTACGATAAATTTTTTCATAATGATGATTTAAATGAGGGATTATTTTTAGAAATTATGCAAATGCTTCTAAAACGGATAGAAGAAAAAAGCGCCCTTGCGCTAGAAAGGTAATTCCTACTAAAGGAAAAATAAACCTGTATCCCTTGGATGAGAAAGTAATAAGATTCTATTCCAATAATCTTGCTCATGAAAATACTAGAGAAAGAAATAGAAAAAAAGCTTTAGAGGGTAAAATTTTTTCATTTAGGGCAATTAATTTTGATCATTTTTATTTTTAATAGAAGTAAGAATAAGCTAGGCTGTATTCGTACAAGCTTTAGAAGCTTTCCTTCTTTTTTTAACTTTTTCATCCCTTTAAATTAGCCCTCAGTTGTTTGATTTTTGTATTTGCATCTACTACCTACTCCACCTGCTAAAAACGTCGAAAAGAAATTTTTGGTAAGTTAACACGAGTTATCGAATAAGGAAATAGTTGGAAAAAAGGCCTTCACAGGTTTTAAAAGTATTTTGCACTTAAAAAACTTAAAGCTAGAAGGTCGAAATGTTTGAAAAAGATGTCCATTGATTAATCTCCATTTTTTGCGATAAGGATGATTTTTGTAAGCAATCAGAGGTTAATGGCACACAATATGGTTTGAAAGCTATTTAAGAATCGCTAGTGGGAAAAACAATAAAAGAAATAGAGGGCCAAAATTATCATTAAGCGAGGCGATGAGTAGTGTTATCGTTTCATAAAAGTGGCTATAGAACATTTAAAGATTACCTGTCCTGGACAGTACTTGACCTGACAAACATGAGTTACCTGGCAGGTACTATTTCTGTCAGTTGTAACTTATCTAACATCTTTTCTTGTGCAAGATGTTTGGCATCTAAGAATGTTTGTAAAGGCGTCTTGCCAAAACAATACTTTCCTGTATGTGTTCTCTCATTATTATACTCATTCATCCATTTATCCACATCCCCTTGTAATTCTTCAACATTTTTAAACACTTTCTTCCTAAAAGCTGTGGCATAAAATTCGTTCTGGATGGTCTGATGAAACCTTTCGCAGATTCCATTGGTTTGAGGATGCCTGGCTTTAGTGCGAGAATGGTCAATGTCTTCAATGGCCAGATAAAGTTCATACTCATGATGCTCTCTTGCTCCGCAGTACTCTGTACCACGATCGGTCAATATTCTTAAGATACGAATATCTTGCT
>NZ_JAEMUE010000055.1:0-35085 GCF_018342435.1 Neochlamydia sp. AcF65 | reverse complement strand
GTTTCTCTATCTTATCGAATTTCATGGTGCCTCCTTTAAATGTTGAGTCACCATTTTACTAAAATTTACATTTAATTCCAGTTTCGAAAGAGGTCTAATCTACATCCGTGGGAAATTCATCATAATTTACATCAGCCACGTATTTGCTATAATTTTGCGTAAGCTTACGAGTAGTCTGAGAAGCACTTTCTTGAAGGGCAAGCTTTAATGCTTGCAAGTTAACTTTACGATTAGTAACAGCTAAAGATGCATACTGCCCTACAACATGAGAGGCAGCCCCTCGAGATGCTATAGCAGTACTACGACATACAGGCGCTGTTAAGCTAGTCATACATTTTCTCCTTAGAAAACATGTGTTTAATATAAATTGTTAATCCCATATTTGGCTGTCTTTTATCCAGAAGAAAGATCTATCTTTTTAGCTTAAGGAATTAAAGAGCCTAAGTGTTTAAACTTTTTGCTTAATTTAACCCTAAGTTTTTCTAACAAAAAAATCAACTTCATTCTAGCGATGTTGCGTAAATGATAAGAAGTGGGTGCAATAAAATTGCTCATTAACGCTTAAAGAGCTATAAAATTTAGCTTGCAAAAGCAAAAATATAGGCAAGCTATGGAAAAGAAGTTCACTTACTCTATACGTCCTACCTCTAAGGGGTTTGATTACAACGAAGCTTTAGTGCAAAGAGGAAGCCTAACTTTAGGGTTTATCGAACATCATTGCCAGCGTAGCCCTTGGAATTTTTTTATCAATCTAATCGGCGGAATAGTAGCTTAGGCTTACGGCCTCTGTAAGCTCTGCATTCAATTGACTTGCATGGAAAAACAAAAGTTAATGAGTTGACTTACAGCTTAGGATATGGTTTGAAGGTATCTTAGAGTGTTTTCTTACCCGATAACTCGCGTTAATACAAGGCTGCGTCTTAAAGGGACGAGCTATTAGACCCCTTACGCACCAAGGCCGAGCTAAGAACAAGAAGGTCTTTACTGATTTTTAAGTAGATGAATCTAAACGAACGCTTAACAAGAGAAGTTAACAATAGGAGACTTAAGCGGTTTAAACTCTTAATATAATTTTAAATCTTTCCTACAAGGAAGACAACGTTTTCTATTAAAAATAATTTCCAAGTGCAACCTAATAAACTGTTCCCTTCAAAGCTAAGGATAATTGTCATTGTGATCACTCTCTTAGTATAAAAGGCTTTTTAAATAAGCAGAACCTTTGAAAAAGAGGCGCACGGTGCTTAAAAAGTTCCGGCGCCTAGTTTGTTCACGGTCTGAATTTGAATTTTACATGATTAATAAGGAAAAGACAAAAGCGAAAAGAGAAACCGATTCGATAATACCGATAGCAGCAAAGCATTTACCAAATAAGGAAGGCTCTTTTAAAGTAGCTTGAATGCCTGTCGCGCAAACTTTACCTTGATAAATAGAGGAAAGCATGATGGCACCGCCAGCACTTAGTCCAATAAATACCGCTGATAAGGGAGAAAGTGTCCCTTCTTGAATAGCTCTGCTCATTAGCAGCATCTCCAAAAAACCGTAGATACATTGAGAGGAAGGAGCAGCAGACATACCAATAAACTTGCCGTGTCCTTCTTCTGTTCGGCTCATCGCCGCATGAGAAGCAGCGCCTGCAATATAACAGCCAATACAACTGCCAATCAAACTAAGCCCGAGAGCTATTGCAGGTCCTGCCATGCTAAAATCCATGATAATTCTCCTAATTGATGATTGAAAATGTTAATCTTTATCTTTGCTTAAAAGGCGTAAAGGATTGAATTTTTTACCGCCACCCTCGAATGAATAGTGATACCACTCAAGAAAATTAAGGCGTAAGCCATGAATGACACCTCCCATAATGCTTAAAACAATATTAGTCGCATGTCCGAGTATAAAGAGGACTGCACCTATAGCAAAGAAAGTGGCACTGGCAAATTCATTGATGGTAGAGCTAACCATTGCTCCTGCTAAGCCAAGAGCGTAAATACGTAAATAAGACATCGCATCGGCAAAAATTTGAATAATGGTCATAGGCTCCAGAAAACCTTTCCAACGATGTTGGCATAGGCCTAAAATAAAGGCTATCAATATTCCTCCGCCGACAAGATAGACTCCTCCTTCTCCCATTGATTTGGGCACACCAAATGCAAAGTGAATAATTGAGGTAGCATTCAGGTAATAAGGAATATACAGATAAGCTCCAAGCATAAATATTACCCATCCTATAGCACTCCAATTACGATCTAGATATCTAAGGAGGGAAAGAATGATATGGACAACTCCAACCATTAATGCTATTTCGAAAAGGATGTTATCGTAGAATCTAAAATACATCGGGTGCTCAACTTTTCCTTTCTTGATTACTGTGGCATTATCAAAAAATTCTGTCGGTGTTTTAGATTCTTTTAATTGAGGAATCTCTTGGACAAATTCTTCATACACATCATCTTTATGATAAAAATGATACTCCCCTTTTTTCTCTACCAGCCGATGGATTAAAGATATCTTTCTAATAGGACTATGAATATCCAAATGAATGCCAAAATATGAAGCCGTCAAGGCACCCCAAACCATACATGCTATACTCAGGATAAGAGCAAGCTTCCATACGCGATGCCCTAAGCCTTTCAAATTGGCATATTTATAACGGATGAATAGGGCCATCAGTAAAAAGATCAAGCCATATCCAGCATCGCCCACAATCATAGCAAAAAAGGCGGTAAAGGATGTTAAAACCCACCAGGAGGGATCTTTATCAGTCGAGGAAGGTGTGTCATAAATATCAACTAGATCTTCTCCAATCTTTTCATAACCTGTATTCTCAAGGCAGGTAGGAACAATTTCGCCTGGCTCTATAGCGACTTGCTCGATATGCACATCTGTCTTTTCGGCCAATAGCCTTAAATCAGCTTTTTTATCCACAGGGATCCATCCTGTAACGGCAAATAAAAAGCCTTCTAAAGGCTCCGAGGAATAGCTTGACGCCGCCTGAAGATGATAGCTATTAAATTTAAATAGTAGGGCGCGATGTAAAAAACTGTTATATTTAGCATAATCCTTGAGGCGATGTTCAACGGTGCGGATCTCTTTTTTAAGGGAAGCTAAATGCTTTTTTAATTGACTCGCCGTGCGAGGAACCTGCATCTCACTCAAACCATCATACTGAATCGGTTCTTTGCTGATAGAGATAAAGTAATCTAGGCCGTGATGATTGCTATTCACAACAATCAGCTCTGTGGGGAGATCCTCGCGCTCTGCGCTTCCAGTTTTAGCAGCGAAAAATTGTATAGTTCGTTTTCCTTCTTTTTCAATAAAAGCTATATCCTCATGAGAAAAATCCCCAAATGCTTCAACACGTATAATTTCAAGATGGGTCAACCTTTCATCTTCAGTAAGCTTAATTAATTCCTGATTTAGCTGAAGAATCTCATTAGCCAAATGATCAGCAAGCTCATATTCTTCTACATCCTCTTGCTCCATTAAAGGTAAGCTACGTAAGATCTTTATAGCAGCTAGAGTATCTTGAATAGAAGAGGGCAGCTCCTGGGTGCCTGAAGGATGAGGATTAATAAAATGAATAAGCCCAGCTTTTTGAGCTTCCTCAAAGAAATAAGCCCGCTGCTCTTCTGAGCCGACGATAAGAAATTTTTCTAGGTCAACTCTCATAGCTGTTCTCCTGCTTGAAGAGCTCTTTGTTCTAATAAATGCTTTTTACGGCCCTCAATTTTAGATTTAGCTACTTTAGCACGCGATACAGCTGCAAGCTGTTGATCCCCTAAAAATACTTTGATTTTTTTGATATTACCAAGAGCGCGTGGAATAAGGATTTTTTCAAAAAGGTTTACGCGAATAGCGACTTCACGTAATTCATTTTCTAAAGCTGCTCTCTTCTCCTGAGCAATATCAATTTTCACCTGAGCCTCTGCTAAGCCGCGCACACCGAGCACGACTCCATCCAACCAAGGTGGAGTGTCAAATAAGGAGTAATGGAAATCTGCAAAATCGACCCCCTCAAAGTAAGGAACTTCCACGCCAGCGATATTTTCATAATGTTTATGGACGGCCAGTATATTTGCAGCACCCATGGGGTCAATCTCTGACTTATCAGACAAGAGCTCTGCATAGCTTTTAACCTCACCGCGCAATGCATGATAGTGATGTTCTAATTTCAAAATTTCAGAACGCGCTTCATTGACTTCAACTTGTAGCATGGCTTTCTTAAGTTGGAGCGTAGGCAAGTATTTTTGTAACTGCGCTAGCTTATTTTGCTGCATTCTAAGTTCGTTTTTCGTTAACTTAAATTCGGCCAACTTTCACTCCTACATTATTTAAGCATCTATTCCAGCTGATTCAATAGCCCACAATCTAAACACATTAAAAAATAAACAAGCAAAAAAGAAGGAGGCAACAACATTTTAAACATTTAAGGTGTATCGTTATAAGTAATTTTACCAGCTTAATTTTGCTTTCTTCTTCTCTGCCCTTATCTTGCCTCTGTCGCTACACTAGAAGGCCAATATTTGGCCACTAAAGCTTGCTTAATGCCGATTTCATCGGATTTAAAACATTCAGCTAAAATACGCCATCCTAGGTCTAAAGCTTCTTCGATAGTAAGATTTACCTCTAATTTCATCATACGCTCTTCAAATAGCTGCGCGTAATGAATCAGCTGCTCATCCCAGTGAGAGAGCTTAAAACCCATGCCTTGGCGCTCTTTAGCTTTCTTAGATTCTGCATAGAGCCGAATCATGCCGTTGGCTAGATCCCCATGATCTTCGCGAGTCACATGGCCAATCACTAGCTGTTTTAAGCGAGAGAGTGAGCCAAAAGGATCAATTTGACGGTTATGAAGATAAAACTGGCCTTCAGTAATATAACCCGTATTGTCAGGTACTGGATGAGTCACATCATCTCCAGGCATCGTAGTAACCCCTACAATAGTGATGGACCCACTCCCTTCAATTAAGACAGCTTTCTCATATCGAGAAGCTAAATCAGAATACAAGGAGCCTGGGTAGCCTCTATTTGAAGGAACTTGGTCCATAGTGATGGCTATTTCTTTAATCGAATCTGCAAAAGCAGTCATATCTGTTAGCAAAACTAGGACATGTTTGCCCTCAATAGCAAATCTTTCAGCGCAAGCTAGCGCCATATCGGGCACCAGCAAACACTCTACAGCCGGATCTGTAGCACGATGGATAAACATAACCGTTTTATTTAAAGAACCTGAAGCCTCAGCATTATCAATAAAAGCTTGATAATCTTTAAAGGTAAGCCCCATACCCCCTAAAATCACTACGTCTGCATCGGTTTGATTAGCAATCCGCATTAAAAGAGGATTGTAAGGTTCGCCTGCCACTGAAAAAATGGGTATTTTTTGAGATTTAACTAAGCAGTTAAAGACATCGATCATGGGGATATTAGTACGTACCATTTGACGAGGAACGATTCTCTTGACAGGATTAAATGAAGGAGTACCAATGTTGATACTTTCGCCAAAAATTTCAGGACCTCCATCAATGGGAAGGCCAGATCCACTTAATCGGCGTCCCAAAAGGGCATCACCAAAAGCTGCTTGCATTTGGCGTTTTAAAAAAATCACTTTATCCTGAGTAGAAATACCGCGTGTATTTTGAAAGACTTGTAAGGTTACCCGTTCTCCTTCAATTCGTAAAACGGAAGCATAGACGCTACGGCCATCTTGCAAGTCAATTCGGGCTAACTCTCCTAGGCTAACGTCCGTCGCCATAAGAGTAATCAGATTTCCCCGCATGTCATTAATTCTTTCATAGACTTTTTTCATCTCAGCTGACCTTTTAGTTTGCTTTTTCAATAAGCTGCTCAATACGAGCAAATGTTTCACGATAGTGGCTTGAAGTTGTCGACATAAAGTTCATATTTTTTATCTGGTTTTGAAGGCTGTTAAAATATTGACGTGCCTCATAATGAGTCGTAAATCTAAAGGGCTTGCCAAAAACTTTATTGATTAACTTAAAAGTAATGATCTGCCTTTTGAGAGGAGAATATGCATCTTCTTTATCAAAAGCATTTTGTTGTAAATAGGCAAAATCGTAAAGCTCAGCTTTAAGAAAGATTACCATGTCTTCAATCGCGGTGCCCTCCTCGCCGACTACTTCCATACGCTTACCAATTTCATAACCTTTGCGTAAGATTGTTTCCGCTGTCTGAACCATCTCTCCCCACCCTTCACACTCCTCGTCAAGTTCCTGGCTTACTTGATCGATATATTTAGACCAAGAGATCAAAGGATCAATCGCTGGATATCTGCGAGAATCAGAACGTTCCCTCGACAGACCTAGAAACGCTCCTACAACCGCTAAAGTTGCTTGAGTTACAGGTTCTTCAAAGTTACCTCCTGCCGGTGATACAGCGCCTCCAATAGTGACCGAACCTTGCTTTCCATTTTTTAAAGAAATCGCTCCTGAGCGCTCATAAAAATCAGCAATACGAGAGGCTAGATAGGCAGGGAAGGCCTCTTCGCCAGGAATCTCTTCAAGACGTCCAGACATCTCTCTTAGAGCTTGCGCCCAGCGAGAAGTAGAATCAGCTAACAGAAGAATATCTAAGCCCATTTGGCGATAATATTCAGCAATGGTAATACCCATATAGATCGATGATTCGCGTGCCGCTACCGGCATGGAAGAAGTATTACATATAATTACTGTACGAGTCATTAAAGTCTGATCAGTATGGGGATCAATTAAATGAGGAAACTCTCGCAGAATTTCTACAACTTCGCCTGCACGTTCCCCGCAAGCTACGAGAACAACGATGTCTACGGAGGAAAATTTTGAAAGGTGATGTTGAAGGACTGTCTTACCTGCTCCAAAAGGCCCTGGGCTGCAAAAAGTGCCGCCTTTCATTAAAGGAAATTGCGTATCAATAATCCTTAAGCCTGTGTCCATCATTTTAGAGGGCTTAATCTTCTCACCTTCAAACAGTGAGGTTTTAATAGGCCATTTTTGCACCATCGTAAACTGATGCTCATAGCCATTTTCATCCATTGCTTTAGCTACTACGGTATCAATACTGTAAGTCCCTGGCTTAATAACCCAAGTGATTTTATATTTTCCAAAATGGGAAAAAGGTAACATGATATGATGCTTGAAACGCTCTTCAATAGTTGTGCCTAAAGTATCCCCTCTTGTTAGAACATCGCCTATCTTAGCTACAGGTAGGTATTCCCAATGGCGTTGCCTATCCAAGGCAGGAATATAGACGCCTCTGGATAAAAAGAAGCCTGCTACATCTGCCACATTTTCCAAAGGATTTTGAAGACCATCTAAAATAGAGGTTAACAGGCCAGGGCCCAATTCAGCTTCCAGAAGATCTCCCATGAATCTGACCGAGGTGCCATATTCAATCCCCGTCGTATCTTCATACACTTGAACTTTAGCTTCGTTCCCTATAATTTCAATTACCTCTGCCTTAAGATCAACGCCTTGCACATCAACCATAGCTATTTCGCCCTGACGAATATGACCTTCAAATTCCACCTGCAGCAAGTTGCCAAAAGCTTTCACAACTTTTCCTTTACTCAAGCTTATTTTTTCTTGTTCTACTGTTGTATCAGCGCTCATAGTTTTCCTTTAATGATAGTATCTACAATTTGTAATCCCTGTTCTTTGTCTAAAGCGCTCCACTTCTCCACGAGAATAAAGCTAGCTAGATAAGCTAATATGCTATCAAAGGAAAAGACATTTAAACCTCTTACCTTTTCAAGGGTTTTTAAACGATATTCATTTAATGCTTTTTGTAAAGCTAAAGGAGTAGTATGTTTCTCATCTAGAATGGTTTTTAATTCTTCAAAACCTGCTGGGGGCTCAAATGTTTTGGAATCTTTTTGAGAAATTAATTGCACCACTATATCTTCATCAAAATTTTCAAATTGAAGCTCTTTAGCCATATCGCGCTCTAATTTTTTTGCTCTATAGGCGGTTAGGATGAGTCGTAAGTTTTTCTCAAAACTAAGGTAACTTTTTAAGAAACCTTGGGTGCTTACCACCTCTTCTCTAAAAAAAGCTGTCATAAGCTGCGGAAAATGATCAATACGAGCTTCTTTACTTTCATAGCGCTCTAAATATTCCATCATATAAGAAGGCAGCAAAGCCGCCTCATCTACAATGGTTTCTTCTAGCTCGTTCAAGTCTAGGTTACCATATTTATCGATAGGTTCTTTTTTTAGATAAGAACGAATATTAAGGAGATCATAGTAACGCCTTAAAACTTGGGTTTGGACATAGTCAGCTTCTGCAAGATTGTCCGCTAGCAATCTTTGCAAATCTCTCCAACTAATCTCAGGCTTTTCACCTAAATGGAGAGGAGGTAATGAAGTTCCCACAAAATAATATTGACGGTTCATAGTGCTTAACTACCAAAAAAGAATTTGCGAAAGTCTTTACGTACATAACGTGAAATTAAATCTTTTAAAGTTTCATCACTCATATCGATCGTTAAGCATTTGTCAATAAATTTTATCTTTACTCCGCCTTTAAAATCTCCTACCACCACGCTTTGATCTTTCAAGCGCTTAAGGATGCCATCAGCTAGCAAATCATTGACTTCTTTAGTAGAGACAGTATGCGGTACAACGGCCGACAAATCTCCGGCCAGGCCTTCCTTCTCGATGGCTTTTATCAAGGCGGCAATTAGATCAGCGATCACTTTAGGGTTAATCGTTGACTGATTAAGTAGCGTATTGAGTTGATCATTAAAAAGATTATGCTCAATTGTTTGCTTTAGAGCTTCTACAGATTGCTTAGAGGCTTGTTGTAGAGATGAATGGAATACATGGCGTTCTTGTTCAAGAGTTTTACGTCCCGCCTGAATTAAAGTTTCCACATGCTTTTCGGCTTCTTCAATGATACGATCAGCTTTTTGCTCAGCCTCTTGGATGATTTTTTTAGCTTCTTCTTTTGCAGGTTCTAAAATCTCGCTTCTCAATTGCTCGGAAATTTTTTTTATTTTATCTTGACCTTTCTCTAATGTCTTCATTGTACTCATCCTCTAGCGGTGTTATCTCTCATTATAAAAATCTGACAGCTTTAAAAAATAAAGGTGCCAAAGGGGAAAAGAGCCATTGTTATTCAGAATGTTATTTAGCTTGCTTAGATTTTTTCAAGACATTTTGCTCGCTAAAAATATATCTCCCATGGTAATAAATTATCTAGTTTTTCCTACTTAAGGACCTATGAAAAAATTATATAAATTTTTACGCTCTATTTCTTTAATAGGATTGAGTCTAATTTTACTTAGCCGATTAGAGGCCGTTGAAGAATTGGCCTCTCCAAGAATAGACCACAGTTCTAACTCTCCTAGTGTAGCTATTTTCATTCCGCCTAAGGGATGGCTGACAGCGGACCAAGAGGCTTTATCTGCGCATATCAAATATATGGTAGTTGGGCCTAAAGTACAAAATGAAATGCCTCCCACTATGAATCTATTGATTGAGCCTTATGATGGCACAATTAAGGATTACTTGAAAAGCATAAAGAAAATTAATGAGGCCCATGGAGATAGTTGGAAAGATCTAGGAATATTAAAAACAAAAGCAGGCGAGGCTAGTTTATCGCAAGTCGACATGCGCTCGAAATGGGGCGGAGAAAAACTTATGCATGCTATTATTGTCAGAAACAAGTATGCTTATGTGCTGACTGCGACTGCAGCTAAACAGGAATTCGCCAGGTTTTATCAGGAGTTTTACCAAGCATTACGCTCCTTACAGATCTATGATAACATTTTAGATGTAGTAAAAGATCCTGTGAAAAAAACTCATCTTGAAAATGCTTTTGCAAAAATTCAACAGACTTTCGATGCAGCTTTAGCTAAGGCGCAGGCTACCCCCTCTTCTCTCTCTCAAGCTAACTGGAAAGAACAGATCTTTTACCATCCTGATTTTCAGAATCATCATTGGAGCCCATTTAAAGCCATGCTAAAACGTAATTATAATGAGCTAAGCCCTGAAGAACAAAACGCTTTAATTGCAAACTACTACACTAAGTTACTGAATTAGAAGGAACACAACAAAAGGAAAGAAGATTTTTCATCTTATATCTCTTTAATACACAAGGAGAAAAAAATTTTTTTCTCAATAGCTAATATAAAAGAAAAGAAAAAAAATTGCAGAAAATGATTTTATATGCCATAACAGCATTGATGCATATATTTATAATTTTTAACACCAACACAAGGTACCAAAGGAGTACGTAAACATGAAAAAATTCAAAAAGATGATTGCTTTGACAACTCTGTTAGCGATATGCGGTTCCACTGTAGATATTAGTGCTCAAGAATATGTTAGCAATGTAGGTGGAATTTGCTATGAAGAATCTCGCCAAGCCCATAGCTTAGCACCAGCGATTGCACTTGGAACCATTGCAGCTGTTGCTATTATTGCTGTAGCGGTACAGAATAGAAGCCACGGACATGGACACGGCCACGCTCATTAATTCACAATAGTAATGCATGAGATGCTGCAACCATGCAAAAAGATTACAAAGAAAGGGGCTCATCTAGCCCTTTTCTTGCTTGTTATACTCTCCTCCTGTTCAACATCTATGAGACAGTGGAAGCTTAAATGCAATAAAGCATCCTACCGCAAATTCACAGGCTCGCGTTTATACCTTCCTGCTGAGAATGCACTTTCTGAAGTAGAAGTGGAGATCATTAAAACCTCTCGAGAACAGTTAATCTACCTTAATGCTAAAGGCTTAGAGTTTCAAACTGAAAGAAAAGACCTCGCTGGACACGCTACTCTTCCCGTCGCTATTCATGTGGATGAGCAAGAACACTACTATTCGGCCTTTCTTCTCCAAGGTAACCAGCGTATTTTGTTACCTGAAAATGCCTGTTCATTAATCATCTCCTCGCTTCTTGACCATAAAAAAGTAACAATAGTGGTATCTAATCGATCGACCCTACTTACCCACGAGCATTTTACAGCCCATTACAGCAAGCTAACTTATTGACCACCAATCATCCGCCTTTTACCCCACTTCTTCTTTTAGGATCTTATTCCCTCTTAAAAAATTTTAAGAGGAGCAGAGGAGATAGCTTACAATCGCTAAGCTTATCCCCCAAATGAGAGACTTTTAAAAATAGCTCGGCATGTAATCATCGTCTTAATATAAGCCTGTTTATCATGAAAAAGCCAGCTTTCACAAAGAGCTCATCCCTGTAGGATCGTACAAACGCAGTTTCTTTAAACACAATGATTACCTCGATTAGCTTATACCTCACTCAGGAAACTTTTTTAAAATTTGCTTGCTTGTATCGATTATCAGCTCTTCGGTAGAGGTTTTTTACCTAACTCTTTCGAACAACTGAGGATAACTTAAGAATGGATATACTCGTTCATAAACTGAGGACACCTTTTATATTTTTTAACCATACAGATCATTAAAAATCTATGGTTTCAAAGGGAGCTACAAAGGCTTTATAAAGTATGCCTTTGCTCGCGAGACGCCTAATTTTATCGAAAGCACAAATAGCATTTTGATAATCCTTCTTTCCCTAAATTATTATAGCAAAAGTTTCACAATTTCTGTAAGTTTGCTCACTTTCAAACTCTACCTAGCTAATTTAAATAATCTTAGCAAGTATTTCTAGTTTAACCCCGCAAAATGACTAAAAAAGTTTGCTCTATTCCTAGGTAAGCTGTAAAATCGTGAAAAAAAAGGAACAACTATGCAAAAAGGACATATTCTTCAGTTTGATTGCCAACAATGTAAGCAACAAGTCTCATTTTCGATCTTTGAACTCGATCAGCTTAGCCATTGCATCCAATGCTCCAGCTGCTATAAAAAATATGTTTTCCATGATGAAACACTGATTAGGCAACTTAAAAAATTCGCTTTACTGTGCCGTCAAATTATCGATTCGGAAGAGATTTTAGGCAATACGGTAGTAGGGATTGATCTTCTAGATAAACATGTCAAAATTCCTTATAAATTGCTACTTACGCGTTTTACTTCTAGTTTAGACTTGCTAATAGGTGATCAACCTGTTAGCATCCGATTTCGTATAGAACCTCTTAAAGATACTCCCTTAGAAAAGGAAACTTATCATGTCTAGTCAACTTGAACAGCTTAAACAAATAACTACTATCGTGGTAGATACGGGCGACATTGATACTATAAAAAAGTTCACCCCTACAGATGCTACCACTAATCCCTCCTTAATTTTGGCTGCTACCCAACAATCGCAATATAAACATTTGCTTGATGATGCTGTCCAATACGCTAAAAAGAAAGCTGCCAATTCTAAAGAAATGCGTACTTTAATGATGGACAAGTTATTCGTTAACTTTGGAATAGAAATCTTACGACTTGTTCCCGGACGAGTTTCAACGGAAGTGGATGCGCGTCTTTCATTTGATAGGGATGAGAGCATTCGTAAAGCGCATACTCTTATAAAATTATATGAAGAGGCAGGAATCAACAAGGAACGCGTGCTTATCAAATTAGCTTCTACATGGGAAAGCACACGAGCAGCACAAGAACTTGAAAATGAAGGCATTCATTGTAATATGACTCTATTATTCAGCTTACCACAAGCCATAGCTTGTGCGGACGTTAAGGCTACTCTTATTTCTCCCTTTGTAGGGCGCATTTTGGACTGGTATAAAAAGAATGAAAATGCAAGTGGTTATGCCCCTTCAGAAGATCCAGGTGTGCAATCCGTTACCCAAATTTACAACTACTTGAAGAAATTTGGATACAAAACGCAAGTGATGGGTGCAAGCTTCCGCAATGTCGATGAAATTCTTGAACTTGCCGGCTGTGATCTGCTAACAATAGCCCCTTCCCTTTTAGAAAAGCTTAAAAATACTCAAGGCCCTGTTCCTCGTAAGCTTAATGCTGATCAAGCTCGTCATTTGAACTTAGAGAAAATTAATCTAGATGAGAAAAGCTTCCGTTTAATGTTAAATGACAATGCGATGGCTACAGAAAAATTAGCTGAAGGTATACGCAAATTTGCTGAAGATTCGGTTAAACTCGAACAATATATGGCTGATAGCTACAGCTTATCTTTCTAAGGTAGCTACTCATACTAGCCAATCGAGGTAGGAAGCTTAAAGTCTTTTCAAAGTCTATCTAAAAAATTTATAAGCTTTCTACCTATAAGCTTTCCATAGATTGGTAAAGCTTATTTTTCTCTCTGTTTTCTATCTTTTCTTGTCTATCTTTCCCCACAACTTTCCTGGATTAAAAGAGTAGTTGCAAAACGATAAGCCTGGTTAAGAGCAACAAGGCAAAGGAACAGCAAAAAAATTTTGCTTAAAAAACTTTAAAAAGTTTTGCTAGCGTCTACAAAATTGAAAATAATATGCCTTCGAGCAGTTCTTTATGTAATCATATACTTAGTAAAAAGCTTGTTTTTACGGGTAGAGTCAGCCTGGAAAAAGGTTGATTTCTTTTTTGGTGATGCAGACGGTAGCTTCTTTAAAAGGTATAAAATTGTGCTTAAAAAGACTTAAGCTCTTTATTAAAAAATCAGCTTTTTAATCTCTCATTGCTATTAACGCCAACTTTCCAAACTCTCTAGCAGCGTATAAAGCTATTTAAAAGCGTATGATTAAAATAGCTTAGGATAAACTTTAAGGGATTGGGGAAAAGCCCATACTCTTCGGGCCACCCTTTTTAAATTAGACCTAGTAACTATGACTTTAAAAAATGGAGCTATCTAGACTTTCGTAGTATTAAGGCCAGCTAGAAAGAAAGATAAGCTTTTTAGCTTCTTGCTAAATAAAAAAACTATCCATCAAGAGTTTATCTTTGATGGATAGTTAATACGCTTGGCAAAGGGTAGCGAATTGCTCCCTTTTTTAAGAGCAGTAGAAGTAGAAGCTCTATTATTTTACACAGAAACTTCTATAGGTTCATCTTCAAAGTCAAACAACAGCTCTTCCTCGTGCTCTTTGTCGACAAACTTTTTAACTCGCTTATGATAGGCAAAGCCTGTCCCGCCGGGGATGATATGTCCCATGATGACGTTTTCTTTAAAGCCCATCAAATAGTCAGTCTTACCTGCACAAGCAGCTTCTGTCAATACACGGGTAGTATCTTGGAAAGAAGCAGCTGAAATAAAGGATTCGGTGCTCAATGAAGCTTTCGTGATACCCAACAGGACAGGAACTCCTTGTCCCGCTTTACCGCCTTCTTTAATCACCTTATTATTTTCTTGCTCAAATTCTCGTTTGTCTATCTCTTCACCGAACAACATACTGGTATCGCCTGGATCCAGCACACGCACTTTTTTGAGCATCTGACGTACGATAATCTCAATGTGTTTATCATTGATATCCACACCCTGGAGGCGATAAACCTCTTGTACTTGATTCACAAGATATTTCTGTAGTTCCCGTACCCCACACACTTCCAGGATCTCATGAGGGATGACGATGCCATCAGTCAGCTGTTGACCTTTAATAACATGGTCGCCACGCTGAACGATTAAGTGCTTAGTATGAGAAATGAGATGTTCTTCCTCCATTCCTGATACTTCATCACGTACTACGACTATTCGCTTGTTCTTTTGTACACCACGAAAATCTACCACCCCGTCAATTTTAGCTATTTCCGCCGAGTCTTTCGGCTTACGAGCCTCAAAGAGCTCAGCCACACGAGGAAGACCTCCTGTAATATCTTTTGTTTTCAAGGCTCCACGAGGCAATCTAGCAAGAAGCTTACCACCACTAGAATATTGCCCTTCAGCTACTGAAATAATGGCTCCCGAAGGAATAGGATAAGTGCCTACAAGTTCTGTACATTCCTTATCAGCATAGATTACAATTTGAGGATGAAGTTCACCACGGTGCTGCTTGACAACCAATTCTGTCTGGCCCGTTTGCTTATTAACATCTCGTTCTGTCGAGATACCCTCCACAAGATCTTCGTATTTAACGTAGCCCGGACGATCGCAAATAATGGGAATATTGTGTTGCTCCCATTCAGCAATTTTCTTACCTAATTTCACTTTTGATCCATCGGGCACTAAAATTTTCGTACCCAATTCTACCGTGAAAGTTTGAAGAGCTTCGATCGATTTTGTGCTAAGTAATTTTTTATACTCTTCAATCGTGCGTCCTTCATCTCGTACAATGTTTAAGGACCCATTTTTGTTCAATGCAATCCACAATCCTTCATCATTTTGTACGACACGAAGATCTGTGTAGATCACTATTCCTTCTTGTTCGGTAATAATCTCAGGGCTTACGCTTGCTGAGGCAATACCACCTAAGTGGAAAGTACGCATTGTCAGCTGTGTACCAGGTTCACCAATAGACTGGGCAGCAATAATACCTACCGCTTCACCTTGGCCAACAGTCCGCCCATTTGCCAAGTTAAGACCATAGCACTTTGAGCATACTCCTCGGCGCGTTTCGCAGGTTAACACCGAACGAATCCTAATATGTTCAATACCTGAGTCATCAATAGCCTCGGCTTGTTGGATAGTCAAGACATCGCCTGCTTTAGCCAGTAATTTTGTACTATCGCCGGGCAGATAAATTTCATCAGAGACAGTACGGCCAAAAATACGATCTTTTAAAGGCAATAATTCCTCTTGCCCTTGCTTAATCGCTGATACTTCAATACCATTTAAAGTTCCGCAATCTTCTTCGGTAATGATCACATCTTGGGCCACATCAACTAAACGACGCGTAAGATAGCCGGAGTCAGCAGTTTTTAAAGCTGTATCTGCCAGACCTTTACGGGCACCGTGAGAAGAGATCGAATATTCAAGAACCGTTAATCCTTCGCGGAAGTTAGAGGTAATAGGCGATTCGATAATTGCGCCTGACGGCTTTGCCATCAAGCCCCGCAATGCACCTAACTGCCTAATCTGTGACTTGTTACCACGTGCGCCGGAATCTAACATCATATATAAAGGATTACGTTTGGATTCTTTGACTTCTCCTACAAGTTTAAATAGCTCTTCAGAAACCTGTTCAGAGACTTCTGTCCAAATACTGATAGTTTTAGAGTGTCGCTCCCCATCGGTAATAATCCCTTCTTCATATTGCTTTTTAACTTGGGCTACACGCTCATGCGCTTCTTGCAAAATTTTGCCTTTAATCTCAGGAATGCGTACATCACATACTCCCATCGATAAAGCTGCTTTGGTAGCTTCAGAAAAACCTAAAGATTTTAGATTGTCAAGAAAACGTACTGTGGCTTCCAACCCAGCTTTTTTATAACAATCCATGACTAGCTCTGACATCTTTTTCTTAGGCAAGCTGTAATTTTGAAAACCCATTTCTTTAGGTACAATCATATTGAAAAGCACCCGTCCAGGTGTAGTTTCAATAATACCTGCTTCTGTTCTAACTTTGATTAACTCATGAATACGTACGCCACGGCTGTAATGCACTTTATTTGTGGCTTCATCATCTATACGCTTGCCACCCTTTTCATATTCATACCAGTTATAACTTCCACCAGCATGTAAAGCCATCAGCACTTCCTGGGCATCGCGGAAAACACGTATTTTCTGTCCATGCTCTTCAGGGAAATAAAGAGGATCATGCATCAGATAATAAAGGCCAAGGGTCATATCTTGCGAAGGAACAGCTACAGGCTTACCTGAGGAGGGCAAGAAAATGTTATCAGGAGCCATCATCAAAAGCTTAGCTTCCAATTGTGCTTCGATAGATAAAGGCACATAAACTGCCATCTGGTCTCCGTCAAAGTCAGCGTTAAAGGCAGCGCACACTAGAGGATGAATGCGGATAGCTTTCCCTTCAATGAGTACAGGCTCGAAAGCTTGAATACCTAGGCGGTGCAAAGTAGGTGCCCGGTTGAGTAGAACAGGATGCCCTTTAATGATATCTTCCAGGACGTCCCACACCTCAGGAGCATGACGTTGGATCATTTTTTTAGCTGAGCGTATGGTATAAACATAGCCCAAATCTTTCAAGCGTTTTACAATAAAGGGCTCGAATAGCTCAAGAGCCATTAGCTTCGGTAGACCGCATTGGTTAAATTTTAGCTCTGGACCGACAATAATTACTGAGCGTCCTGAGTAGTCAACCCTTTTACCCAAAAGGTTTTGGCGGAAACGCCCTTGTTTACCTTTAAGCATTTCTGATAAAGACTTAAGAGGGCGGTTACCAGCTCCCATAACTGGATGTCCATGGCGGCCATTATCAAATAAAGCATCTACAGCTTCTTGCAACATACGTTTTTCGTTGCGGATAATCACTTCAGGGGTTTTGAGCTTAAGAATAGCTTTAAGACGATTATTGCGATTGATTACGCGGCGGTAAAGATCGTTAAGATCAGAGGTAGCAAATCTACCACCATCTAAAGGAACGAGGGGTCTTAAATCAGGTGGAATGACAGGTACACATGCCATGACCATCCACTCCGGCTTATTAGTAGAGGAAACAAAGCTTTCTACAATTTTAAGACGCTTAGCTAGCTTCATGCGCGCTTGCATGGATTTAGTTTTACGCAACTTTTCTTTCAGCTCAACTAAAACAGACTGTAAATCCTCTGTAGCCAGCAAATCGGTGACAGCTTCAGCACCCATTTTAGCTTTAAAAGAATCTCGGCCATATTTTTCTTGCGCTTCTCGGTATTCGACATCGTTAAGCAATTGTTTTTTCTCAAGGTCTGTGTTACCTGGATCTGTAACTACATACTCTTCATAATAAATGACCCTCTCTAGATCGGTCGAAGACATACCCAAAACATTTCCAATACGCGAAGGCATAGTTTTAAAAAACCAAATATGCACAACGGGCACAGCTAATTCGATATGGGCCATTCTTTCACGGCGTACTTTGGAGAGAGTGACTTCGACACCACAGCGATCGCAAACAATCCCTTTATGCTTGATTTTTTTATATTTTCCGCAAGCGCATTCCCAATCGCGTGTAGGGCCGAAAATCTTTTCACAAAACAAGCCGCCTTTTTCTGGCTTAAAAGTTCGATAATTGATCGTCTCAGGCTTTTTAATTTCTCCACGCGACCATTGATTTCTGATGATATCATCAGATGCAATTTTGATCGTGAGCTTATCAAATTGCTGCTCATCTCTTTGATTGTCTGTCATGCTTGTATCCTCTTAATAAATCTATTCAGTTACCACGGATTCTGTGCGAACATCAAGGCCTAAGCCTTGCATCTCTTTTATCAAAACGTTAAAGGATTCGGGTGTTCCTGCTTTGAGCAAATTATCACCTTTAACAATCGATTCGTATATACTTGTACGTCCCGACACGTCATCCGATTTAACCGTAAGTAACTCTTGTAACACATGTGCTGCACCATAAGCTTCAGCCGCCCAAACTTCCATCTCACCAAAGCGCTGTCCTCCCATTTGCGCCTTACCACCCAACGGCTGTTGAGTAACCAATGAATAAGGTCCTACGGCGCGTGCGTGAATTTTATCAGCCACCAAGTGAGATAGCTTTAAGATATAAATGTAACCTACGACTACGGAGTTATCAAAACGTTCGCCTGTACATCCGTCGTAGAGATAAAATTTCCCATCTCCTGGCATTCCTTGGGCTTTCATCATCTCCCAGATTTTTTCTTCTGGAAAACCTTCGAAAACAGGACTTTGCACCCAGATTCCTGCAGCACGAGCCGCAAAACCTAAGTGAGTTTCGAAAAGCTGGCCCATGTTCATACGAGAAGGCACCCCAAGAGGATTGAGGATGACTTCAATAGGCCGGCCATCTTCCATATAAGGCATATCAGCTTCCCGCACGATTCTTGAGACCACCCCTTTGTTACCGTGGCGGCCTGCCATTTTATCTCCCACTTGTAATTTACGCTTAGAAGCTACGTAAACTTTCACTTGGCGTATAATACCGGGGTCTAAATCAGTATCACCCTTCCTCATGTGCTCCACCTCAGTTTTATACTGAGTGTCCAGAGTTTGCATAGCAATGGTGTAATCATGCAGAATTTGCTTAAGCGTTTGGAAAAGCTCATTATCAGGCGTGAGAAGATCTTCAATGTTTTCTTTTTCAATTGCTTCAATCATCTCTTGATTGATTAAAGCACCTTCTTCAAGAATAACTTCCGCAGTCTTGCGATGAACAATAGTACCTGGAGACATTTCATTTAACAGCAAGGCACCTAGACGTTCGCGCCTTTCTATACGAATTTCATGAAGCTTAGCTTTGTATTCTTTTTGAATATCTTTCAAGCGAGAAGCTTCTTCCACCAACTCATCATCGGTTTTAGATAAACGGTCTCGTCTACTGAAGACCTTCACATCCATGACTACGCCTTCAGTGCCAGGAGGCACTGTTAATGAAGCGTCTTTTACATCAGCCGCTTTCTCGCCAAAAATTGCGCGTAGTAATCTTTCTTCGGGAGCAAGTTCAGTTTCAGATTTAGGTGTAATTTTACCAACGAGAATATCGCCTGGCTTTACTTCAGCACCTATGCGTATAATACCATCATCCCCTAAATTAAGTAAAGCCTCTTCTGATACATTAGGAATGTCGCGTGTAATCTCTTCCTTACCCAATTTCGTATCGCGAGCTGTTAATTCAAACTCTTCAATATAAATTGAAGTGAAAGCATCCTCGCGTAATAATTTTTCGGAAATGATAATGGCATCTTCAAAGTTATAGCCAAACCAAGGCATAAAGGCTACCAGTACGTTACGCCCAAGCGCAGCTTCACCTTTATCTGTGGCAGGTCCGTCGGCAATTACATCGCCGGCTTTTATTTTATCTCCTACTTCTACAAGCGGTTGCTGATTAATACAGGTACCGGAGTTCGAACGTAAAAATTTCTTCAACAGATAAACTTTTTTCTCCATACGATTATCTAAAGGAGAAATAACAATTTTTGTACCATCTACATATTCCACAACCCCTTCTTCTTGCGCTACTACTACGGCGCCAGAATCCCTTGCAGCTCTTGCTTCTAATCCTGTTCCTACTAAAGGCGCTTCAGGTTTTAACAAAGGTACACCTTGACGTTGCATGTTAGAGCCCATCAAAGCTCGGTTAGCATCGTCATGTTCAAGAAAAGGAATTAATCCTGTCACAATAGAGACTAATTGTTTGGGCGAAACATCCATATGCGTAACTTTGGATGATTCAATTTCTAACGGTTCACTGCGATAACGTGCCCATACGATTGAATCAGCAAACATATTGTGTTCATCCAGGGTAGCAGAAGCCTGGGCAATTACACAGCGCTCTTCTTGATCTGCAGTCATGTACTCGATCTCTTCGGTGACTATGCCATTGCGCACAATTAGATAAGGTGTTTCAATAAAACCAAACTCATTGATCTTAGCAAAAGAAGATAAAGAGGTAATCAGACCAATATTTGGGCCTTCAGGAGTTTCAATTGGGCAAATTCTTCCATAGTGGCTTGTATGAACGTCACGCACTTCAAAGCCAGCGCGATCTCGATTCAGGCCGCCAGGTCCAAGCGAAGAAAGACGACGTTTATGGGTAAGCTCAGCAATGGGGTTAGTTTGATCCATAAACTGAGACAATTGAGAGCGACCAAAGAAGTCTTTAAGCACACCCGAAAGACCTTTAGCGGAAACAATTTTACCGGGAGTCAAGGTATCCGAAGACAAATCAAAAAGATTCATTCTTTCTCGAATAATTTTCTCCATGCGAGCCAAGCCAATACGGCATTGATTTTGAATTAACTCACCTACAGAACGCACGCGACGATTACCTAAATGGTCAATATCATCAATATTAACATCATCGCGACCTTGCTTAAGACGAATTAAATATTTTAAAGCACCAATGACATCTTCTTTCGTCAAAGTGACGGTTTGAAGTTGCTCGTCGGTAAGTTCCAGGCCCAATTTTGAATTAAGCTTATAACGACCTACACGACCTAAATTATAGCGCTTGGGATCAAAGAATAAACGCATAATAGCAGAACGGGCGTTCGATAAAGTAGCAGGTTCACCAGGACGAATTTTGCGATAAAAATCTTTTAGAGCGGATTCATAGGAATCAGTAGGATCCTTTGCTAGCATTTTAATGATAGGGCTTGTTTCATCGGCGTCTTCAGCAATACGAATGACTTCAATACCTGCGTCTATCATGCGTTTTAACATGGCTGTCGTTAATTTTTCTGCTGCTTTACCAAATATTAAGCCACTATCTTCATCGATAACGTCTTGGGCAAGGATTTTACCTACATATTTCACGAATTCTTTTTCGTTTTTAATCTTAACTTTGCGGGTACTAAAAAACTCTTCAATAATATCGGCATTAGTCGAGTATCCCAGAGCACGGATAAAAGTTGTTGCCAAAATTTTACGACGTCTTTTCTTACGATCGATGTAAATATGGATAAGATCATTGCTATCAAATGCGCCTTCTAGCCAGCTTCCCCTATAAGGAATAATGCGGAAGGAATAGATAACATTTCCTCTTGTATGCCGCTCCTGCTCAAAGCTAATCCCAGGAGAGCGATGCAACTGAGAAACGACCACGCGCTCAGCACCATTAATAATAAAGGTACCTTTATCAGTCATGACAGGGATAGTGCCCATGTACACTTCTTCTTCCTTGATGCCCGTCTCGTCTGTTAACCGAAACTTAACCTTTAACGTGACGTTATAAGAAATTCCTCGGCGAATACACTCCTCGGGAGTATACTTAGGCACACCAAGGCTATAAGAGATGTATTCTAAGATAGTCTTTTCGTCATAAGACTTAATAGGAAACAGCTCGCTAAACACCTCCTGCAAACCGATATTTTCGCGCTCATCGGCGAACTTATTAGCTTGAAGAAACTGATTGTAAGATTTTATTTGGATTTCAATAAGGTTCGGAAGATCAATAATTTCTTTTTTATTGATAAAACTCATGCGTTGCGGCGGCCTTTTCAACATTCTGAAGGTCTCCCTGTGTAACTTAACTTAATTGTTTGGATGATAGGTGTAGAATTAAAGATAGACTGATATTTACTAATAGTATCTACCACTAACCCTAAAGGACAGATATATCGACTATATTTTTCAAGAACCAAAATATCAATTCCTAATTTACATTTTTAATTCTATACCAAAAAGCCAAACTTAAAAATAGATGAGCCCAGGTAGGGAAATATTAATTTCACTACCTGGGTGATAAAACTCAAAAAAACTTTCTTAGAGTCCTTTGAGTGTAACCTTAGCACCTGCAGTTTCTAGCTTCTTCTTAATATCTTCAGCTTCTGCCTTGGGGGCTGTTTCTTTGACCACTTTTGGAGCACCGTCTACGAGCTCTTTAGCTTCTTTTAAGCCAAGACCTGTAATCTCGCGTACAACCTTAATGACACCGATTTTTTTATCAGCTGGGGATTCAACCAAAGTCACTTGAAAATCAGTTGCTTCTGGAGCAGCAGGCGCAGCAGCTGCAGGTGCAGCAACTGCCACAGCAGCAGCAGCGGCCTTAACGCCCCACTTATCTTCAAGCATAGTTTTCAACTCAGACATCTCTAATACGCTCAATTCGCTGAGTGTATTGACTAAATCTTCTGTTTTTTTACTCACAGTACTACCTCTTTAATTTCTAAAAACTTTATGTTAATGGGTTAATTATTATCTTCGCCGGCTTGCTTACATTTATTGTCCAAACAGTAAACCACGCTTGACAACACTGCATCCATGACTGCCAATGTCTCAGACATCGGTGCTTGAAGAACGCCAAGTAGCTGCGCACGCATTTCATCTTTATTGGGCAGCTTAGCTAAGGCCTCCATTTCAGCTGCATTGTACAGTTGGCCTTCAAAACGGCCACCAATCACTTCAACAACTTTGCCATTGTCCTGGCTAAACTTGTATACATACTTTGCTGTATCAAGCGGCTCATGCCCTGCCAAAACAATTCCTATATGCCCTTCTAGTGAGTCTATATCTATATCAAGCCCTGCTGCTTTAGCTGCTTTCACTAAAATACGCTTACGCACAACTTCAATGAAGCCACCCTGCTTAGCTAGGTCGCCACGAAATTCGTTAGCTTTATTAGCTGTAAAGCCTCTGTAGCGCATGATCAAAAAAGAATCATTTTTCTGAATATGATCTTGTACTTCATCTAAAAGGAGCTGCTTTTCTTCTCTCATAAAATAACTCCTTTAAGCTTGCTCAATTGCACGCAGGTCGATTTTTAAGCCGGGCCCCATCGTAGAGGAAAGGTACGCAGACTTCATAAATTGTCCCTTCGCTGCAGCTGGTTTGGACTTCTGCACAGCATGCAAAAATGCCATTATGTTTTCTTCAAGTTTATCATGCGCAAAAGATAGCTTACCCAATCCATTGTTAATCATTCCATGGCGATCCACTTTGAACTCAATTTTACCGGCTTTGAGCTCATGAATAGCTTTAACGATATCAGTGGTTACGGTTCCAGCTTTGGGTGTTGGCATGAGTCCTCGAGGGCCAAGAACTTTACCTAACTTACCTACTTCGCGCATCATATCTGGGGTGGCAATAACGGCATCAAAGCCGCTCCATCCCCCGCTAACTTTTTCTAAAAGTTCGTCGTCACCTGCGTAGTCGGCTCCAGCTGCTAAGGCTTCTTTAACCTTTTCACCTCTGGCAAAAACGAGTATTGAAATCGTTTTTCCTGTACCATTCGGTAGTGATACAGTTCCGCGGACATGTTGATCCGTTCTACGAGGGTCCACGCCCATTTTTAAAGCCACGTCAAGCGTCTGATCAAATTTAACAGGCGGACATTTCTTTAAAATTTCGACAGCTTCTTTAACTGTGTATGTTTTAGTAACATCCACTAGTTTTGCTGCCTCCCGAATTCTTTTGCTTTGGCGACCCATATTCTCTTTTTGTTTATAAGTTTATTCAGCGACTAACTCTAAGCCCATGGAACGTGCTGTCCCTAGAACGATATGTGTAGCAGCTTCTAAATCGCGCGCATTCATGTCTTGAATTTTTTCTTCAGCCACTTTTAACGCTTGCGCCTTAGTAATTTTGCCCACTTTGTCTCGATTAGGTACGGCCGACCCTTTTGCTACACCTGTTGCTTTTTTCAATAGTTCTGCTACAGGGGGCTTTTTTGTAATAAATGTGAAGCTTTTATCAGCATACACAGTGATGACGACGGGCAAAATATCTCCTGCCATCGCCTGAGTTTTAGCATTATATTCCTTGCAAAATGCCATAATATTTACACCGGCAGAACCGAGTGCTGGACCAATAGGTGGAGCTGGATTAGCTTTCCCTGCTGGAATTTGCAACTTAATAATTTTAACAACTTTTTTTGCCATAATTTCCTTCTATCCACCATTCATCTTAACATGTGACACCCCGAGGCAGGGGTCTGAAGCAGCTAAAGCATCAAAGCTGAGTTTTTTGTCACACTCATTATATATTATCTTAATTGAAATCTTCAAGGTAGTGCTATTTAAAGCGCCGTCTCCTCATGATCTCTAGCTTGATTCTGCTTCTTCGTTAATTTCTTCCACTTGTACAAATTCTAGATCATCCACCCGTGTATCACGCCCAAAAATAGAAACCAATACGCTCAAACGGCCTTTATCATGGAAGACCTCAGAAACCGTTCCAATAAAGTTAACGAATACACCATCTATAATTTTAACTTTGTCGCCTATTTCAAACTTGTGGCGTTGAGTAACTTTTTGTTTTTTATCTTCTAGATCTCTAAGAATTTCTTCAACCTCAGCATCAGATAAAGCTGTAGGCTTATCTCCACCTAAAAACTCAATGACTCCGGCAGTCTGCTTAACATAATGCCAAGACTCATCTGTTAGAGTCATTTTTACAAGGAGATAGCCCGGCCATAAACGTCTTTCTATAATTTTCTGTTGTCCTTTTTTGACCTCAGAAACATTTTCAATGGGCAGCAAAATTTTTTCGATAAGCTCGCTCATGCCTTTGAGGTCTCGGTGCTCCTCTAATGCTTTCTTGACTTTTTTTTCATGTGTAGAGAAAACCTGTACGACATACCATTTGTGCATTAACCACCGCCGTTATTAATCTTAAACTACTAAACGCAAAGCCGACTCTAAAAACCAAAGGCACGCTTGAATGAGTAAATCCATAAAATATATACCCATTCCACAAAAAAATGTGGCACCGACCACAATAAGAGTATAAGTTTTTAATTCTTCAGGATTCGTCCAGTTAATACGTTTAAGCTCAGCTTTAATTTCGCTAACAAAGTCAGCTACTTGTATTTTTTTATTAGCCGCCACAGTTTCTTTATTTTTAGAGGCATTAAGGGTAGGCTGTTGTTTTTTCTTCGCTTCCATTAATTTTGCTTCGACTACCATATTTTACCTCCAACCTACTCTCATTGTGATTACTTCATTACGAGTGCGGAGGGATTCGAACCCCCGACCGGCGGCTTTGGAGACCGCTGCTCTACCAGCTGAGCTACACACCCTCATCATTAAGTTAAGTGTGTAGAAAATTGTAGGCTACCCACCTATTTCTCTACACACTTACATTAACACTTACTTGATAATCTCTGATACTGTACCAGCACCGATAGTATGTCCGCCTTCACGAATAGCAAAACGCATACCTTTTTCCATGGCTACTGGAGCAATTAATTTAACAATAATCTCCACGTTATCACCAGGCATAACCATTTCTACGCCTGCTGGCAATTCAATAGTACCGGTTACGTCTGTCGTACGGAAGTAAAATTGAGGACGATAACCTGTAAAGAAAGGCTTCTTACGACCACCTTCTTCTTTAGTCAAGACATATACAGGCGCTTTGAATTCAGTATGAGGAGTGCAAGTACCGGGAGCTGCCAACACCATTCCGCGCTCGATATCAGTCTTTTCAAGACCACGAAGAAGAAGACCGACGTTTTCACCGGCACGTGCTTCATCCATCGACTTGTTGAACATCTCTACCCCTGTCGCTACAGTGTCACGTGTTTCACCTAACCCGACTAACTGCAACTTATCGTTTAATTTGACTATTCCTCGCTCCACACGGCCAGTAGCTACTGTACCACGTCCAGAAATTGAGAATACATCTTCAACAGGCATTAAGAAAGGCTTATCGATTTCTCGTGTGGGTGTAGGAATTTGCTGATCAACAGTGCGCATTAAAAGCTTAACTGCTTCCACATATTTTTCATCTCCCTCGAGAGCTTTTAAAGCAGATCCTCTAACAATAGGTACATCTTTATAGCCTTTGGATTCGAGTAACTCATGCAATTCTAATTCCACCAAGTCAAGCAACTCTTGATCGCTTTCACCTAGCATATCTACTTTGTTAAGGAACACTACGATCGCAGGAACTTGCATCTGACGAGCTAATAGGATGTGCTCGCGAGTTTGAGGCATAGCACCATCCGTGGCAGCTACCACAAGTATAGCACCATCCATTTGTGCCGCACCTGTAATCATGTTTTTTACATAATCAGCGTGACCGGGGCAGTCAACGTGTGCATAGTGGCGAGCATCAGTTTCATATTCCACGTGAGTGGAGTTGATAGTGATACCACGTGCTTTTTCTTCAGGTGTATTATCGATCGAAGCATAGTCTCTAAAAGTTGCTCCGCCTGCTTCAGCCAATACTTTTGTTATAGCGGCTGTTAAAGTTGTTTTGCCATGGTCGACGTGGCCAATAGTGCCCACGTTTACGTGAGGCTTATTACGTTGAAATGATTGTTTTGCCATTATATCCTCCGTTAAACTCCAGTAAGGACGTTAATATATTTATTTTTTCTTTTTTGCCCAGAAAAGGAATTGAACCTTCGACCGCTTGCTTACCATGCAAGTGCTCTACCACTGAGCTATCTGGGCAAGCAATTTTTGTCTGCAAACTCAAAAGCATAAAAGTTTAGCTTTTTTTATATAAAAGATCAACAATTATTAGGATCTTCCATATTCTTAACGTTGGCGGAAAATTATCCGAGCTTTCGTTAAATCATAAGGAGACATCTCTACAGTCACCACATCTCCTACCAAAACACGAATATTTTTCATTCGCATTTTTCCACATAGATGGGCTATAACCTTTAAGCCATTTTGTAAGGACACTCTAAAGGTCATATTTGGAAGCAGCTCTTCTACAGTGCCGTCCAATTTAATAGTATCTTCTTTTGCCATGCTATATTGGGGTTTATGTCTTTGAAGAAATAGAAACGATTTATTTAGTGTAGAATAAATTAACACAAATCTGTTAAATGTCAAGCATAAATGTTAAATCCATGAAAATTATTTTACTTTGGGGGAATATCGCTTAGCTAACCTCCTACTACTTTTTCTGCTATATTACACCACCCTTGCAAGGATGATTTTTATATTTATCTTAAAAAGGCGCAGCGTCTGCATTTTTTTTAAGAATTTTTGATTGTACTTCTCTTTGCTTACCCCTAAGAAACATACAAGCCAAAGAAAAATTTAATATGGCAAATAAACGATAGGAGAGCTATTATTTCCTCGGGATAATCAACCACTTAACGCAGGCTCTTTATTAAAAAGATAAAGAGCTGTAAATTAAAAATTTCATTTTTTGCAAACACTTACTAGTTGCAGTTTATTTAAGCGTGGTTAAGTTTGCTATTCCCTAAATATTTTTAGCTTTAAGATAAAGTAGATATTAGAGCTGTATACTGAATTTGATAGATTTCCTTATGTCACCCACCTTTGAAAGAAAACAAAATGAATTAAAAGCTCTTTTTGCAGCTTGCCCTAATGAAGAGTCTAAATACAAAAAGATCATGGAAATGGGGCGAACATTAACAAAGCTGGAAATGCATCTTAAGACCCCTGAGAATATCGTTAAAGGCTGCCAAAGTGTCATGTATTTACACTCTTTTTTAAAAGAGGGAAATGTCTATTTTAAAGTGGAGTCTGAAGCTTTAATTTCTGCCGGGCTAGCAGCTCTTCTTATTTATGTCTATAATGGAGAAACACCAGAATCTATTTTAACCTGTGCACCGACATTCTTAGAAGAGTTGGGTATTCGCGCTAGCTTAACACCTAGCCGTGCCAACGGCCTCTATAGTGTACATCTACGCATGAAGCAAGACGCCCTCAGATTATTAACAGCTAAGTAAATAGCTTATTGCCCGCCGATCTAAATATTAAATTTTCTTAAACTTAATCCTCTGCCCGCTTCGTACATGGCTTTTGCAATTTTACGGATGGGGCCAGTTTTAAGTTATCTATAAGAAGAAAAGCGTAAAAAATAAAATACCAGGCGCTTTTATAAGACAGGATAAAAAAAACCAAACTTTAGGCCACTTAAAGAAAAGTTTCCACCATTTTTTATTGGCTAGCAGCTAACTCCTTCATTAAGACGGATTTATTTCCTTACGCGTTTCAAATTCTAGCTTCCATTGACGCCCATCTGCTGATACACACCATAGCTCCAGTACACCCAATTCTGTCATCCGAGACTTTAACTTAACATTGATCACTTTTCCATCTCCTTCCATACGATCTAGGCATGCTTCTATGCTAGGTAACTCGGTCAGCTCCTGTTTCCAATTTTTAACTAGGGTTCCTACTGCAGGTTCTATACCATTCGACAATGTTTTAGTCGCATGGCTAAAAAAGCGAAAGGTAGCTGGCTGTCCTACTACGAGGGCAAATTCTTGCCCCGGTAAATCTTGTTCTGAGCCTTCCTCCATGCCAAAAGGTACTACACACACAGCTTTAAGAGACGGCGTAAGACCGGGCACTGCTAAGGTAGCCTCTTCTACGCCCACATAAAAGCTGCGACTTGTACCGCTTTTAATCCTTATGGCGTGCCCTCGACAAGCAAGTCCATAGCTAACAGCTCCATAGCTCACAGCGTAATCCAGATCGCCGTCTGCCAATACCTTTACCGTTTCTCTATGCATTTTTGTAGCCCAATAATTAAGTTGCTCTACTACTCTTTGGCAAAACGCTTCTGCTTTCATGGTTCCCCCGTTAAAGAGGACAGCGGTAGGCATTAGAAAATTATCCATGCTTGGGCTTTCACTTTCACCGGTCATAGACAAAAATTTAGCTAATTGGCAGGTTATACGCGCATCTTGCGCATAAGGCAAGCCAATCTGCTGCAAGCCTAAACGCTTTTCATGATGAGCACGTTCTTCGGGATTTACTATAGGCATAAAGCCTTGCAGAATTAATTCTTGGGCTTCAGGCAAGGTTATAGATGTTTTTAAAGAATTGGCTATTAATTTACGTCCTCTTCCCATAATAGTGATGTCCACTTGCTGAGAGGGTGCTAATGCAAACAGCTGTTCCTTTGCTTGTCGGCAAGCATGTGTTAAAGCTTTAAGTTGCCATTCATCAATAGAATGGCCTTGCTCTTCTAATTTAGATTTTGCAAGGTAAGCTAACGCTAGATCTATATTGTCTCCACCCAGTAATAAATGGGATCCTACGGCAATGCGTTTTAACCCTACCTCTCCCTCTTGATCAATTACGGAGATGACACTAAAATCGGTAGTTCCTCCCCCAATATCTACTACTAAAATATGATCTCCCACTTTAAGGATTTTACGCCAATCTTGGGCATGTCTATGTAGCCATGCATAGAAGGCTGCCTGAGGTTCTTCTAGAAGAATAATAGCGGGATATTCCGCTAAAGCTGCAGCTTCTTCGACAAGTTGGCGGGCTCGCGGGTCAAAAGAGGCAGGAACCGTAATTAAGACCTGCTGCTCTTTAAATGGAACTTGCGGCATATTTTTTTCCCATGCTAAGCGCATGTGCCGCAATAATTCCGAACAAGCCTGCAAGGGACTTATTTTCAAGCTCTCTTCATCAAAATCTGGAGGAAGAAGGGGGTCATGGGGATTAATGCTAGGATGACAAAGCCAGGATTTTGCTGACGAGATGAGCCGAGTAGGCAGCTCAGCTCCTCTATGACGAGCATACGATCCTACACATTTGTTAGAGCTAAAAAAATCTGCTAACTCTAGAGGAATTGCAGAAAGCTCCTCTGATAAGGGAAAGTATAAAAAAGAGGGAAGAGCCTTGCTCTCACCTAAGGTTGTAGCCTCCATGACCTGGGGAATAGAAAATTGATGAATAACGGGGTTATTATCATCAACTTGCGTATAAGCTAAAGTGCAATTAGTCGTTCCAAGATCAATACCGATAATATAATGGCTAGAAGAGACCATGATTAAAATACCTTATATACAATATAGAGAGAAAAATATTTTTTTAATTATCCTTTAACTTCAATTTCTGCAGGACAAATAATTTCGGAGGCTTGTTCTGCCATTTTCATCGGCAAAGATCGTTTATGAGCTTTCCAGCCTTGGTGAACAATAGTTCCTATATAGGGAGGCTCTCCCCTAACTTGGCCTGATACTTTTATAGCTGCAGTATCATATCCTTTGGGTACTGTAATCATTGCTCCCTCTTTTTCTAGCATGATAGGACGTATGGTTACCAGTTCTTCCAAGTTCTTACTACATTCTTGATGAATTTGGCGTACAGCCGCGCCTACTTGAGCATCAGTAAAAGCATGAATATCCTCTTTTAAGAAATCAATAAGCCGCCCTGACTGCTGCAATAAAGCGAGCAAGCGCAAATGTGAATAGTCTTGCTTGGGGCTTTCTAAATTTTTCACCGAATCATCTAGAAAAGCCAAAGCCTTAGTGGGCTCCTTCCAAGCTTTAATAAATGCTTTTATAGCTAATAAAAAATTCATGGTAGTTTCTCCTAAATGTCGATTCTTTTTTCGATAAGTTCATAGGCTTCATACACGGAGGATAAATAGCCGGTATGTACAAAAATCTCAAGCAATAAACATAGAAGAAAAAATACAAATACTAGACTTAGCAGTAATTTTCCTCCCGGCACACGAAAATAAGCGGGATATCCTTTAGAATATCGGCCTATCCAAACCATTAAAACAGGAATAAAACCATTTAAGATTGTATCTCCATAACCGCCCGAAGAATCTAGAGCGACTACAAACACTCTTTCAAATTGAGTAGCAAAAACAAGTGTAGGCACGATGATTAAGATGCCTAATATTACATTCCCTATTCCTATCTTTTTAATTTTTAATCCATCGGAAAGGAAATCAAATAGCCCTAAAGCAATCCCTAAAAAAGAAGTGACAACGGCAAAAAAAGCAAAAAAATGAGCAATACTTGCTACATACTTTCCGTGCACATGTTCATTTAAAAAAAGAGTGGCAGGCTTACCATCAATCAAGGCTTGAGCCAAGCCATGGGTCCCTTCTACGGGAACAATCCCCAGCATCATACATTGCCATAAAGCATATACTATAAAGGTAATAGAAGTCCCTCCAATAATTGCTAAACGTAAGCTCTTTAAGTTCTTTTTTAAATAAGGAGTCAAACTTGGCACCATTGTTTGATAGCTAAAAGAGGCCAACATTAAAGGAATAGCTAATAGAAAACCTGTCCAATGACTATATTTCAAATAAGTAACTTGTACTTCGGGCATCCCTATGCTAATTAAGGCTACATAGGAAGCAAGCATTGCCATAAATAAAATTGCATTGACTCGGCCTACAATAGCACTCCCTAAATAGAGAACGAGCCCAAAAGTTAAGATATAAATCGTACACCCTAGCTCTTTAGTCAAGGGAAGATTGAAAACGCTGTCGAAAGCTAGAGCTAGCTGATGGCCTCCCGCTGCTGTATAGGCAACAAGCGAGGCATAACAAATAAAGAGATAAAGAATCCAGCTAATCCCACGTCCCATATTTCCTAAAAGACGGTGTGTCATGGTATCAACATGGACACCTTCTTCCATCCACAGGCTAACTTCCAATAAAAGTAGACCTGTAATTGTCATCATTATCCAACAGATAACCATGACCACCAAAGAAGGTATAAAGCCATTCACACCTGTGGCAACAGGTAAAGCAAGCATTCCTCCACCAATACAACAACCCGCTACAAGAAACATAGCTGACAAAACGGTTCCTTTAGAAGGAACGAGACTTTTTTCCACAACTCTCCTTAATAAATTTTAAAATTAGTGAGATGATCATAGATAATTTAGTGATAGTCATCAAGAGGAAACAACTACAGAACTAATAGTAGAGTGTCATGCAATGCAGTTTATCTTTTGCCCTCTTAAAAGCTAGCCAAACTCTCTACTTTTTTCCTTTCCAGGAAGATACTTTCAAGACATCAAAGAAGATTGAAGTAAAAAATTTTCTAAACTTTTCAATAAAGCTTGTTATAATAGCGACATCCATCCAGCAACTCATCTATTTGTTCAAGGTCCTTGAAAGGCAGTCTATCCATCTTTAAGCTTTTGTTTCATTCAATCCCCTCTTTTATTAAGATAAAAAAGACTTAAAGAGTAAATATGCCAACCTTCTTATTAAAAATTCAAAACCTCTCTTTTTCTTTCGGGGAAAAAAAGATATTAAAAAATCTTTCGTTAGATATATCACCTAACGAAGTCATCTCTTTAGTAGGATGGTCAGGATCAGGGAAAACGACTCTCTTTAAACTCCTTGCAGGCCTATTACCGACTGAAAAAGGGGTGATTAGCATGGCCACAGGTTACCCTGCAGAATCCATTGCTTTTATGGCGCAAGAAGATCTTTTGCTTCCTTGGAGAACAATTCTAGAAAACTTACTCCTGCCTACAGAATTAGGGAAAAAGCCTTCTTCTAGCTTATCCCTCCAGCAAAAAGCAGTAAGCTTGCTCTCAGAAATGGGCCTCCAAGAAAGTGCTAATCTATATCCTGAGCAACTTTCTGGAGGAATGCGCCAACGGGTTTCTCTCGCCCGTGCTCTTTTGCAACAACGCCCTCTCCTGCTGCTGGACGAGCCTTTTAACAAGCTAGATGTAGTACTTCGTGAGCAGATCTATGAACTATTACGTAAACTTAAAGAGAAATTGAATTGTACCATTTTAATGAATACCCATGACTTTCGTGATGCTATTTATCTGGCAGACCGTATTTTATTGCTGCATGATGGAATTATTTATAAGATATGGAAAATAGAAAATAACGTGCGGCATGATCCACTCCACTATGCAACCCTTTCAGAGGAAATCCGGCAGGCCCTCTTCAATTTGATAAATTAAGCTGATAAGTATGACCTTTTAATTTTCCTCCTCTAAAGGGCCTTGTTAGATAAATAATCTAGTAGCTCGTTTGTTTAAGGCCCAGCCTTATGCTACTAAGTTAGCACCCCTAGCCCTTTAGGTATTCCAATTTTTTTATCTTATTCCTAAACTAAAACTTACGCTATAGTTCTACTTACTGATAAGCCCTTTCCTAAAGAAAAAATTCCCTCCCAAGCTCTACATAACTTTCCACGCACTATTTCTTTTTCTCCAGCCAGGTCTTGTCAGTTTTTAGGCTTCAGGTTCCTTCTCCTTGTGGAGGTACTAAGGGATTTATGCTTTGAATAGAGGATGGGTAGCAAGTTTATCTATCATAAGCTTTCTGTCTATAAGAAACTTTTAGCCCCTTTGGCAACTTAAAAGATTATCTAGTTTGTTATTAAATCATCCGCTTTATTGCTCTTTGTCACCTCCCTCAAAATAATCTTCTATGGATTTGGACACATGCTTAAGTAGATCTTCCTTCAAATTCTCCGCTTGTCTTTCTAAAACTAACAGATTTTGCATTCTCCTTCCTCATCAAGCTTCATCTTACAAAAATCAAAGGCTATATCTGTTAGGGAAGGGTATGGTTTAACTTCTTTACGTTCTTGCCCAAGCTCTTTAGTGCGTCTACAGATGCATATCTAACTAGGATAGACGAATAGTAAGCAATCTTGAGTATTAGCCCGCATAGAATATGCCTCTGCTAACTTTATTAAGCATTATAGTTATCCAACTCTCTAATAGATAAAAAATCAAAAAAAGTAATATTTTATATAAAAATCAAACTAAAATAATATTTTCTTGTTTTAATTAATAGATCTATAGTTTATGGTTAGCTGCGGATAAATTTTTGAATTAAAGCTTGGAAAGCAAGGATAGCCTATAAACGCTTGGCTATAGCTTCTTGCTAAAAATAAAACATCAATATTTCCTAGGATTGATTAGATTGTTAAATAATGAAAGCTTTGCTATTAGCCTTATAAAACATTAAAGAAAGGGCTTAACCTCATGCAAGTTCCAAATCTCTCTCCCCATCCTCTATCAAAGATTTCACCTGAAATTCCCGTGTCTGCGCTTTCCCCCGAGCTCCACAAGAAGTTACAAAATCCTGAACTTTACGCTATGGTAGAGGGTACTCTATGTGGCCGGCTGGTTAAATTGCTTCTAGCACGCTGTAATACCACTTTAGAAAAGCATTTATATGTATACAAAGCTAAAGGAGTTGTGCTCTCAGAAAGCTTACAGATTATATTGGGAATAGCCCAAGCCACAGATAATCAAGAAGCTCTTGATATACTTTATAAGTATAATCCTAACTTAGATTCCATCTGCTCTATTAAACTTATAGCTCATCGATTTAGTATTGTCGGTAAAAGCCAAATAAATGGGCAGTCTTTTGAGTTAGAAGGTTCTGATCATCGCATTACCTTTCAAGCTCTTTATAATTCGCTTAAACAGCATCTAGATCTTCCTGAGCAAGAGATGATTCTTCCGATTATTGAAATGATCTTAAAAGTTGAAAAAGATCCCACTATAATGCCAGCAATTCTTTTAGAAGCCTATCATCAAGGCAAAACAATTTTTTTGCCTTTGGTATTTAAGTTAATGACAGCCTGTCACATTTATGGTTTTCTCATTAAAGGCAACCGGCTAATCAAGCTTAATAAAGGACTTCATGCAGACCTACCTACTGGGCTACATGTTTATAGAATAGCTGATCCTTCTAAGATTAATATTGAATACATTCATAGGTTACTGAACACGAACGTATTAAGAACATATTTTGAAAAAGGTGTGGATAAAGAGCTTGGTCTTGTTCACGACCATTATATCCCTACTACCCTTCAAAAAGGAGGATTCTGTTCTTGGTCTTTAGCCAAAATGGCTTTACGCGGAAGCTTTATTTTAGAAGGGATAGAGAATGAAGAAATAAAATATAAAAAATGGAGTCAAGCCGATCGTTTTGCCACACTCATTGATTATCTAAAGCAAGAAAATATAGATCCCCACTTAATCGCTTCGATGTGGTGTAGAACTAAAGACCAAAAAATTAAAGAAGCTTTGGAAGATA
>NZ_JAEMUE010000054.1:0-1207 GCF_018342435.1 Neochlamydia sp. AcF65 | reverse complement strand
GTAACAATGGCCAGAAGAAAAACCACTGATAAAAATTTTGCTGATTTGCAAGAAGAGATTGATTTAGAGAGATTTAGAGAAAGCGTAAGATCTAACTTTGCAGATTTTCCAGATCCTCGCATAAGCAAGCGATGTATTTATCCTATATGGTATTTGTTTTTGATTACACTTTCTGGGTATCTAGCAGGATGTAATACCGTGGCTGAGATTGCTCATTTTGCAGAAATAAGAGCCAGCTGGTTTGCTGATCTAATAGGATTAAAGGTAGCTGCACCCTCTTATGATACCCTCTGGTGGTTTCTTGCTAGGGTCCATCCACAAGCATTTAAGGAATTGATTAATCGCTGGCTGCAAGGCTTACCGCAAGAAATGAAAGATCAGCTCTTGGTGATAGATGGAAAGCGGCTAAAAGGCGTTTCAGATAATAAGAATATTGCGCATATTGTCGAGATATTTGCTGCCGAAGGACGCTTAGTAATTGCTCAAGAGAAGGTAGCTGAAAAAGCTAGTGAGACCCAAGCAGTGCCCGCCTTGCTGGAGGCTATGGATGTCAGTGGAGCAATTGTATCAATGGATGCATTGTATGCCCATATGGATATTATTGATGAGGTTTTGAACAAAGGAGCTGACTATATAGTAGGAATTAAAGGTAACCAAAGCCATCTTAAAGCAGAAGCGTATAACTTCTTTGAGCAAGCAAAAGCAGTTAATTACCAGGGAGTAGAGGGAATAACTCGAGAGGAAACCCATGAGAAAAATCGTGGTCGCATAGAAAGTCGTCATGTGTGTGTAGTCAATGCTTTACAGTGGCTTCCTCAACGGGAGAAATGGCATTTGCAGTCCATGATTGAAATACGTTCTGAACGGAAGGTAGCAGATAAAGTAGAACAAGCTATCCGCTATTATGGATCTAGCCGAAAAGCAGGGGCCAAAGAATTTGCCAAGTGGATTCGAGCGCACTGGGCGATAGAAAATAGTTTGCACCATGTAATGGACGTGGTTTTTAAAGAAGATGCTTCATTAAGTGATGTAGGCTTTAGTGCTGAAAACATGGCTTTAATCAGACGCTTAGCTGTTAATGTAATAAGAACCATGGATTCTGGCCGAGGGATTACCGATGCTAGGCGAAATGCTACTTATGCACCTAATTATCTGAGAGGATTACTAGGTAAGGTGTTTATCAAATAATTCTCATCAAAATGCCCTG
>NZ_JAEMUE010000053.1:0-1690 GCF_018342435.1 Neochlamydia sp. AcF65 | reverse complement strand
TCCGCCCAAACCTTGGTGATGGTTGAAAATAGGCCTTTGCATTTGTCTAACAGCTTAATTAAGGCCGTTCGATCGTTTTCGTCAGCAGCTCCTACATAGCATGTTAATAAAAAGCCTTGCGTATCCACTACAATGTGCCTTTTACGCCCCTTAACCTTTTTAGCTCCATCATAACCTGTGAGCCCCCCCTTTCTACTGTTTTAACTGACTGGCTATCGACGATGGCAGCGCTGGGATCGAGGTTCCTCCCCATTATAACTCTTAATTTTTTCCTTAAATGATGATTAATTTTCTCAAACAAATGTGCGTCTTTCCACTTCTTAAAGTAAGTGTAAACCGTTTTCCAATGAGGAAAGTCTTTGGGTAGATAATGCCACTGGCAACCGGTTCTTAAGACATAAAAAATTGCTTCCAATAACTCTCTTTTTGTATGTTTAATAGGTCTGCCTCCTTTGCTGTAGTCTAATTCAAAGTAAATCTTAATGGCTTCCCATTCACGATCTGATAAATGACTAGGGCATGTATTGCTCATCATTACCTCCCTTGTCTCTATCTTAAATAAGTTGTTTTGCATCAACCTATTAGACCTTTGATAAAGCAGATGGATAAGGCAAAATAGGGGGTTTTAAGATAACCTCTAATACTACAGTGGTAAATGTAAACATAGCTTTCTTTGCCTTTGATAATGGTAGTAACAAGCACTCGCTTGATGCTTACGACGCCAATTAGACTATTCTAACCAATAGCTCCAGCATTGCTTGATAGAGGTATGTGCATATATCACTAAACGCCTAGCTTCTTGTAAGGTATATCTAATTAAATTAAATTCCGTACTTTTAGAAACTTCTTCATATGAAGCCGACGAGCTTTTTTTTTCTTCTCCAGTAGGTTGAAAGCATCGCGCAAGCCCGAAAGGAAAGTTAAAGCTAATAAACAAAGTGTCATGTGTCGATACCAGCCTGTGTAGCTTCTCACCTCGTAGTGGTCAAGCCCACTTTCTCCTTTAGAAGCTTCAAAGCATTCCTCGATCGTCCAACGACTTCCTGCAGCTTTGGCCATATCTTGTAAAGTAACATTATTGGGACAATAAGCTATATAATAAGCTACATCACGAGGGTCTTTCATGTTACGTCTTAATAAAAGCCAACGTGCCCAACCTTCAGGGCTATCTGAATTGACTTCTAGGCGATACCAATGATAATAGCGGTCGCCTTTCGCTCCTTTTCCTGCCGATAAGCTCTGCCAATCTTTTGGCTTAATTTCTGCAAGAAAGTGGCTGACTGGACTTCGATCAAAATCTACGCTCACATGATAGTTAGAGGGTACAGCTAATATATAAGGGCAGCATTCTTTCTCTAGATAAGCTCTTAGGGGATAAACTCCATATACCTCGTCTCCCACTACCCAAGAAGGCCTGATCCCATGGCCGAAAGCTCGCTGTAGCATCAACATGGCTAATTGTATTTTCGTTTTGAATTTAGCTTCTTTAGGTATACCAGCTCTTGCTCTACGTTCTTCATCTAAAAACCATTCTTCAGGAATATATAGTACTACCTCGTTAAGTGGCTTTCTGATATTAATGTAGGTAAGGTTTATTAATTAAGGAGGGGGCAATGGACCTAGAGCAATTAAACTCTATTCGCGAACAACTTAATGAATGGATTAATGTTTTCAAAGCCAACTTAGGAAG
>NZ_JAEMUE010000052.1:0-1394 GCF_018342435.1 Neochlamydia sp. AcF65 | reverse complement strand
TGAAAACCGACTTCGGAGGGCCTTCTCCATCATTTGTACAGCTTAAGCACAAAGTTTTAGTTCATATTGAACTTCTTTGCGCGCCTGCGGCGCACCTTCGATGGCCAGATAAAGTTCATACTCATAAAACTCTCTTGCTCCACAGTACTCTGTACCACGACCGGTTAACACTCTTAAAATCCGAACATCCTGCTCTTCAAACCAGGGAATGACTCGATCATTTAGCATATCCGCTGCTACCCACGCACTTATCCTATCGTATAGTTTGACGAAGCTACCTTAGAATAGATATCCGATCACTGTCTGTTGATAAATGCGTCTAAGAGGATGTCTTAAAACCCCTCTTTTAGCTTATCAAGCTGCTTTATCAAAAATCTAATAGGTTGATGCAAAACAACTTATTTAAGATAATTTTGAGAGAAAAGGGAGGTAAAGATGAGCAATACATACCCTAGTCATTTATCAGATCGTGAATGGGAAGCCATTAAAATTTACTTTGAAGTAGATTACAGCAAAGGAGGCAGACCCATTAAACATACAAAAAGAGAGTTATTGGAAGCTATTTTTTATGTCTTAAGAACCGGTTGCCAGTGGCATTATCTACCCAAAGACTTTCCTCATTGGAAAACGGTTTACACTTACTTTAAGAAGTGGAAAGACCCACATTTGTTTGAGAAAATTAATCATCATTTAAGGAAAAAATTAAGAGTTATAATGGGGAGGAACCCCGATCCCAGCGCTGCCATCGTCGATAGCCAGTCAGTTAAAACAGTAGAAAGGGGGGGCTCACAGGTTATGATGGAGCTAAAAAGGTTAAGGGACGTAAAAGGCACATTGTAGTGGATACGCAAGGCTTTTTATTAACATGCTATGTAGGAGCTGCTGACGAAAACGATCGAACGGCCTTAATTAAGTTGTTAGACAAATGCAAAGGTCTGTTTTCAACTATCACCAAAGTTTGGGCGGATATGGGCTATCAAGGCACTGTATTAAAGCAAACCTGCCAGGATCAGTATAACATTGACTTTGAGATTGTTAAAAGGCCTCCCCGTAGGTTTTGGGTACATGAAGATAAAATAGAAGAGTTTTTAAAAACCATTGATTTAAGCTTTAAAGTCCTGCCCAAGAGGTGGATTGTGGAAAGGACTTTTGCATGGATTGGGCGTAATCGAAGAACTTCTAAAGAGTATGAGTACCTAACAACTACGAGTGAAAATTGGATTTATCTATCGATGATTAGACTGATGTTAAGGCGAATTGATAAGTTAAAAGAGGGGTTTTAAGATAACCTCTAATACTACAGTGGTAATAAAAAATATAGTATGCTATTTTATTTGTTAAGTAGGGAGGTGAGGGATGGAATTGAAAGCAATAAACCAAACTATAAAACAAAA
>NZ_JAEMUE010000051.1:0-1175 GCF_018342435.1 Neochlamydia sp. AcF65 | reverse complement strand
CTTGCTTTGTTTGGTTTAAAGTTTCCCTCTTTATTGAAGTTTGATCAAAGAAAAGAAGAACCTATCATTAAACATAACCTTTCGACTCTTTACAAGATTGAAAAGGTACCATCAGACACTTATTTAAGGGAGCGATTAGATGTAATTTCTCCTTCTTTATTAAGAGGCACTTTTTGTAAGCTTTTTGCCCATTTACAACGCGGGAAAGTGTTGGAAAACTTCCTTTTTCTTAATAGCTACTATTTACTCTCTTTAGACAGAACAGGTGTTTTTTCTTCAGAAACCATTCATTGTAAACATTGTTGTGAAAAAAAACATCGGGATGGAAGCAGCAGTTATTATCATCAGATTTTAGCAGGTTCTATTGTACATCCAGACTGCCGAGAGGTTATTCCTGTTTGCCCCGAACCCATCTCCAATGAAGATGGAGCTAGTAAAAACGATTGTGAAAGCAATGCAGCTAAACGCTTTATCCAGGCGTTCCGTAAAGAACATCCTCACCTAAATGTTATTGTCACTCAAGATGCTTTAAGTGCTAATGGCCCTCATCTTAAAGAATTACAACAGGCTAAGCTACATTACATCATAGGAGTAAAGCCTGAAGGCAATGCTTCCTTATTTGAATGGATGCAAGGTTTAGATTTTGAAGAGCTTACAATAAAAGAAAAGAAAGGTGAGCTTAACATTCGTTTTATCAACGGTATCCCTCTCAATGACACACATGCAGATTTGCAGGTCAATTTCTTTGAATGCTGGATTAATGATTCTAAGCAGGGAAAGAGACATTTTACCTGGATTACAGACCTGCCTATTAGCGTTAACAATGTTTATGAACTTATACAGGAAGCAAGAGCGAGATGGAAAATTGAAAATGAGACCTTTAATACACTCAAGAATCAAGGGTATGAATTTGAGCATAACTTTGGTCATGGTCATCAGCATCTATGCCATCTGTTTGCCTATCTGATGATGTTAGCTTTCTTGATCGATCAAGTGCAACAGCACTGCTGCAGTATGTTTTTAGCTGCTGTCAAAAAAGCTGGCTCAAGAAGTAGCTTATGGATGCTCATGCGGGCTTTTTTTGTCTCTTACTTTATCGATAGCTGGCAAGATCTTTATCACTCAATTGCCTATGGATTTAAAGGAGCAAGACTTACTCCGAATACTTCTTAACA